>JAEOUK010000583.1 GCA_016839385.1 Promethearchaeota archaeon | reverse complement strand
TTTAGTTTAAGATAGTTATCATTTATTTTTACCATGTTTATTTTTTCACACTCTGCGGTTTAATGAATATTTCATTTATTGCATTTGCTGCTGGTTTCACATCGTTCAAACGAACTACAATAGAAATGTTTAGAGCATCACTGGCTTGTGCTACTGCAATGGGATTAATTTCCAATTTACTCAAAGCTTGATAGATTTTCATTTGGTTTTTACTATTAGCAATATCCTTTCCAATTATAGCTACAATGCCCACTAATTCCATTTTGATTTTAAACCACTCTTCAAAGTTGGGATTTGATTTTAAAATCTTAATTGCTTCAGGTCCGTCAGTTTTAGAAATTATGAATGATGTGTTGATTTCAGAACTAGATTGTGTGACCACGTTAACACTTATCTCTTCTTCACCTAATTTCGAGAATATTTCTCCCAAAATACCAGGAGCGTTAACAAAAGTTTCAGATGAAACTGAAACAATATAAGCTTCTTGGATGACACTAATGGAATAAACATCCTTATCTCCTTCTTGGGCTGAAATTAATGTCCCATGGTCTTCAATTTTAGTTGATGGTTCTATTGATCCTTCTTGGTCATTCTCAGGGAATTTCTTAATGTAAACAGGAATATTGTAGGATTCAATTATTGAAATGCATTTGGGATGAAGTATTTTAGCTCCAAAAAAACTCAACTCTTTAGCCATAGCATAACTTATTGAGTTCAAGTATCGTGCACGTTTGACATATTTTGGATCTGCTGAATATATCCCCGCTACATCTTTCCATAATGTTAAGGAAATAGATGAAAATTTCCCACTTACAGCCAAAGCTCGTGCAATAACTGCTGCTGTATAGTCTGTACCTCCTCGTCCTAGGGTCGTAGTTAAACCCGAGACACTTCTTCCTATGAAACCCTCAACACAAAACACTCTTTTATAATGATTATTAACCAAACGTGGTATTAGGTCCCGTTCAATTCGTTTTTGAGTATACTGCAAATTGGCAATAGCATCTCCAAAATGATCATTAGTGATGATTAAATCTTCCCCTCGATATACGACGTGATCAATTTGGTTTAAGTTCAGAAATCGAGAAATGATAGCCGTACTTAATTTCTCCCCGAATGCTATAATAGAATCCTTGAAATATGGGCTCCATCCAAATTCTTTTAATTCTTCTAGCAAATGGACTAATTTTCCTATATTCTCTTGAAGCATTAAACGCATTTCATTGTATATCTTGGGATAGGCAGAAAATAATGCCGTAATTATATCTTCGTGAAAAATTTCAATCGCTTTCAATTTCGCGTTCAATGCTTGTGAATTACTATCACACGCATAATCAATGGTTTGAATCAGTTGGTCGGTTATACTGTTGAATGCAGAAAAAATTAATACCATTGATGTAGGAGTTTGATCTATTATCTTCAAAATTTGGTCAAAGGATTTTGCGTTAGATAAACAAGATCCTCCAATTTTCATTATTTGTACTTCTAGTGTCATTTTTTATATTATGTCTTCTTTCTTCTTTGTTTGTTTTTATTTGTTAAGGCTAAATATGCCCTCACCAACATACTCCCAAGGTCCTGTCTTCCATACCTCAGTTAAGTTATTGTTGGTTTCCAGGATCAAGTCTCCTCCTTTTAGATGGAAGAGTACTTTATTATCTAATATTCCTTTTAAAACCCCTGCTACAAGTGCAGCAGAAGCTCCAGTTCCACATGCCCATGTTTCCCCAGCTCCTCTTTCCCAAACACGAAAATTTACTTCATTTTTATCGCATATTTCAACGAATTCGGAATTTACACGTTTTGGGAAGTAAGGATGGTTCTCAAGCTTTGGACCAATGTTTTCTAAATCTAAGGATGAAACTTTTGGCACAAAGTACACTGCATGAGGATTTCCCATAGACACTGCTGTAAATTTCCCTGAAAAACCATCAATCTCCATGGGTTCGTCAATAATAGGAGTTCGATTAATAGTTGTAGGAATTTGTAAACCATTCAAAATAGGTTTTCCCATATTTACTTTGATTAAATTTTCCTCCTTTATCACAATTTGTTTAGGTCCCGCTTTAGTTTCAATTACAAAATTCTTTGATTTGACATAACCTTTTTGAAAGCAATATCCCGCGACGCAACGAATAGCATTCCCGCACATTTCAGCTTCTGATCCATCCGCATTAAACATCCGCATACGAATGTTCCTAGAGGAATCCGGTAGTATCAATACTAAACCATCACTCCCAATTCCATATCTTCGGTGGCTGATTTTTTGTGCTAGAACTTGAAAATCAATTTCGGGATAACTATACTTGAAATAATCCAAATAGACGTAATCATTACCTATTCCATGCATTTTTATGAATGGGATGTTTTGGTGTAATTTTTGACTCTCATCAGGCTTAACTTGGAGGGACAATAAATCCGTTAAGGACTCTCGAGTCCTCACAATTTTAGGGGATTTTGATCCATTAATCCATAATTCCATTGCTCGTGGTCGGGCATTATAATCTGAAGACATAGAATATCCATATGCACCTGCATCCAAAATACAAAGGAAATCTCCCTCATATACTTCCATGAACTGACGGTCTCTCGCTATAACATCCCCTGATTCGCAGATTTGCCCTACAATATCAACATGTGTAGAAAAATTCGTATTATTTTGATGAGTAGGAACCACATGATGATAAGAACCATAGAATGCAGGGCGGATAAGTGTATTAAATCCTGTATCACATCCAATAAATATCTTTGAGCTGCGTTTTTTTATTGTGTTTATTTTTGAGACTATAACACAAGATTCAGCTACAAGAAACCTTCCAGGTTCAAAAATCCATTGGGGATTTCCAAGATTCATTTGTTTTGCATACTTTTCATAATATTCTTTGATCTTTTTTGCATAATTCTGGATTGACAATGGGTTTTGTTCGGGTTTATAAGGTATTCCCAGACCTCCACCAAAATCAATGAATTCAAGCTGAATATCCAGTTCTGATTTAATTTTTAATATAATATTGAAGTATTTTTCTAATGCTTTATCAAAATCTTCTATATTCAAAATGCCCGAACC
>JAEOUK010000582.1 GCA_016839385.1 Promethearchaeota archaeon | reverse complement strand
TTATCTTTATCAAAAGAGTTTCTTGAAAATATACATCTTTTAGTAATAGATTCTCAACAATGGGAGGTTTGGAAAAAAAATTTAGAAAATATATATGAGAGAATTCGAATTTTACCCACAAATTCTTATAAATCCATTAATAATCGAGGATAGGAAACATTCTCGCACTTTTCTTTTTGAATTCGTATAAATCTGTTTATAAATCTGCTTAGTTGAGCAACAGAGTGAGATTCTAATTGAATTCCATTCTCAGTTTTTCCCAAATAATGAATTCGGACACTTTCAATTGTGATATCATTAAACATAGATTTTTTTCGTTGTTTCGCAATATTAACAAATGTAATTACTTGTGAATTTAGGATATCTATTACATTCCTAATATCTGGATGAATATGGATATTTTTTTCCAATAAAGCAATAGTATCAAGCACCAAACTATTTCTGTTAGTGATTTTAATCGGTAATTCAATTGGTTTCTCCCAATATTCAATTCCATTCTTAATGTCTCTGAGCGATTTAAGCTCTAATTTTTTCGAATTTTGGGAAATGGCTCGAATTTTTAAGCCATATTGTAACGAATGAAGATTGAAATAAAGATCTTCACGATCCTCGACAGAATTATCTTGAATTAATTTAGTTATATTAGTAACCCATTCCGGTTTTCCACCATCCAAGTAAAAAAATCTCCACTCCCACATCAAATATCATCTCTAAGAAATAAATTCCATCAATAGATCATCATAAAATTCCAATTCATCTTCTTCAAATTCAATGGGATGTATCATGATAGGAGCAAACTCATTATAAAATTCTGTTAATTCTTTGTATATTCCTTCTTGTACATCTACATTTACAGAGTTTTTTGAGCCAATATATCTCATTTTACAATATAATTCTGATCGAATATTGTTTTCCTTCGTATGTTGATTTTTCTCGATAGTTAATTTGTATACATGATCAGATCCATTATGTTTTACCAAAAATCCATAACTTCGGAAAAATGCATATCCATCAATAACAATTGAACGTAATAAAAATTCATTTAAATTAGTGACGGAATTCACTATAGCTGTCCTTATAGGATGTTGGTTTTCTTCAATTATATTAAATTCAGGCTTCGTAGTTTTAATGGGAGTATTTTTCGGAGGAATGAAATATTGAATTTTTGGACCATGAACTTTGATTATCATAGAGGGAGTGGGATATCCCACCGATCCAGAGACATAGTTTTCATTTTTGATAAGCATACGGGCATCTGCATCATATAACGAAAAGTTTTTCGATGATTTTATTAATTTATATAAATACCCTGTAATATTTCCATATTGATACCATGATTGATTTACTGGAAAATATCCGGAGATATTTTTTCCATCAGGATCCTTCCATAAAGTTTGATTATTTACATAGAATTCTGAAACTAAAGTTGTCCCACGCCATTTTTTTGAAATAAAAGCTAAACATCCGTATTTTCTCAAAACATGACTAATTTGTGAATCTAACGATTTCTCTTTTTTGATTAGAACAGGATCTACTTTAAATTCCAAACGACAGAACCTTTCTCTCTCTATATAATCTCCCATAATATCGGGTTTATTAAGGAAATCCCCTTTTTTTCGAAAATTAAGCGAATAATATTCCACACCCGGATCAATCGTAATCCTAAGTGTATGTTTCCAAATTGGATTAGTCGGAATAAGATGAATTCGAGAATATTGTGTCATTAAATAAGGAACAAGAGTTTTTTGATGTAGTGTTCTTATCTGACTATTAAGAAGATTACGTAGTTCCAAACTCAAGCGATTATCCAATTCGGATGGGATGCACAGTAATGTAACAATCTCTTGAAGTGTTAAATTAGATCGAATTTCTTCAGAAATATCTTCTTTTCGTAGTCTGCTCTTTGTTTTAAAAGTTGATTGGTGCAATAATCCATCTTCTGACGCTCTTTGAATTCGGAAGATGATATCATCTCCCATATTTGTTTGGGAAGATATTAGTTTTTGATCTTGGGATATTTTTTCGTAAAAACCATGAAAGTACATTTCATCATGATTTACAGTCGATTTAATCTCAAGAACATTAAATCGGCTATCTTTAGTGAAAAACACAGTGTTCTCTTCACGGTTTTTGGAATAAATTCTCCCCTTAATTGATATTCCAGGTCTTACACCTAATTTAGATCCAAAATAGATTGTTTTAGTAACAGGAGACTTGGGAAAAGTGTGCGCACTGAATCCTAGTTTAATGAAATCCTCAATAATTGACTTTAAATCCTGCGAATAAAATATATATCGTAACTCTGATCTCTCCAAGTCAATATTTGGCAGTGCTTTTTGCATACTCTCTCCTTCCTTTAAGATTTGAAGAGATATGTAATTCTATAAGTGTCTCTCTTCGACAAAAAACTCCTTTAATATATATTTGCTATAAATTAAAAAAGATATGCAATGAATTGAAGAAATTAAATTTAAAGAAAAGTTCTTATTTTTTATTCCCAGTCCTTCGAGCAGCAATTAGACCTATTTTTCGACCAGGAGGTGCATTTCTACTAATAGTAGTTGGTTTATGAGGACTTTTATGACCACCACCACCAAATGGATGGCTTGCTGCAGTCATCGCAACACCAGAAGTTCTTGGCCAAACCCCATGTCGAGCTTTCATAAGATAATATTTGGTTCCTGCCTTCACAAAAGGTTTGATTTGTCGTCCACCACCTGCAACTACACCTATTGTAGCACGCGCATTTAAAGGAACACGTTTGACTTTACCAGAGGGAAGTCGAATATTCGCATGAGTAGTTGTTTTTGTCATCATTACAGCATAAGTTCCAGAAGCTCGGACAATCTTACCTCCATCATCTTTTTGCTCCTCGACATTATAGATATACGTTCCTTCAGGAACATTTTGCAGTTTTAATACGTTTCCAACTTTAATTTCAGTCTTATCTCCGATTTCGAAGCTATCTCCGACTTTTACACCTTCTGGAGGAAGATATAATCCTTTCTTACCATCTTCGTATTGAACTAAAGCAACAGGGGCTCCTCTGCCTGGATCATGGAGTAAATCTTTGATAGTGGCTGTAACTAGACTTGTCTCTGTATGTGGGAAATACCTGTATTTTACAGCTCCACGTCTTTTATGAGTGGGACTTTGAAAATTTGGGGTACCACGACCACGTCTCTGAACTAATATGCGCTTACCCATTGGTATCACTGTTAGGTGGGATCTTCATGAACTTTATCTGAATGCCTTTGTCTATTAACGAATATTTTTGAATTTTGTCTTTTCTGGGAAGAACTATATTGATCAATTTTCGTCCAAAACTTTTTTTCAGACTAATCTCTTTACAACTTGGAAATCAAATGGACGAACCTAAACGGAATAATTCTGACAATAAGCGATTAAAAGTAAAAATTGATGAGTTAACTAAAGAAAGAGATTTGTATAAACATAATTTTCAGAGATTACAAAGCCAAATACAAAGAACTCGTCCTCCATTATTAATTGCAAACGTTACACGCATATTTGAAGATGGATATTGCATTATTCATACTCCTTCTGGAAATGATTTCCTAGTTCAAAATCCTTTCAAAGAGCTAAGTCCTGGGGATTCAGTGGGAATCGATCAAACAACATTTAACCTTATCAAAATTTTACCTCCTAACGTAGATAGATTTGTCGCAGGGATGGAATTGGATGAAAAACCTGAGGAGACCTATGAAGATGTTGGTGGGTTAGATGAAGTGATTCTCTCTCTTCGAGAAGTAGTCGAATTGGCTATTACCAACCCAAAAATTTTCAAAACAATTGGTATTAAACCTCCTAATGGGGTTTTACTGGAAGGTGATCCTGGAACTGGTAAAACTCTTCTAGCACGAGCGGTAGCTAATGCTACTCAGGCAACATTCATTAGACTTGTAGGTTCAGAACTAGTGCAGAAGTATATAGGAGAAGGAGCCAGACTTGTTCGTGAACTATTTGCTCTCGCAAGAGATCGAGCACCGTGTATTTTATTTATTGACGAAATTGATGCTATTGCATCAAAAAGAACACCAGATTCTCAAGTGTCCGATCGGGAAGTTCAACGAACATTAATGCAATTATTGGCAGAAATGGATGGATTTAATGAACTAGGAAATGTAAAAATTCTTGCAGCAACAAATCGACCAGATATTTTAGATCCTGCAATTCTACGTCCAGGACGATTCGATAGAATTATTCACATACCTGAACCAGATCCTCATGGAAGGTTGGAAATTTTTAAAATTCATACTCGAAAAATGCCATTGAAGAATGTGAAACTAGATGTACTATCTCAAAAATGGGAAAAGTTAACTGGCGCGGACATTAAAGCTATCTGTGTTGAAGCAGGATTAAACGCAATACGAAATAATAGAAATACAGTAGTTCAGAGCGACTTTGAAATCGGATATAATCGATATTTCCGAAAACTACAAGAAAAACGGGTTGGAGCAGCAGTTTACACTTAGAATATTTATTTTTCTTCTTTTTCCGCTTGTTCACCCCAATAATGCTCTCGAGGCTTGGGATCTAATGTTGTAGTCAATTTTTGGATGTTTTCTTCTATTCCTTGCATCAATAGATACCCTGAATTTAATTCCCGTTGTGTTATTTCCCCTGCTATATTTTTGGTCATAATTTCTTTTACTTCTTTTATATTCCTAGAATGACCTAATGTCCATATCATTTTCGCATAAGCTGCCGAGGGTAGCATATTAGCTCCTTCTATCACTCCTAATGCTAACATATCTCTTCCTGTTTCGTACACTCGGAGATTTGTAAATCCATAAAGAGGTTCTACTACAATACATATAGGAATTTCTTCTTCTTGTGCACGTTCTAAACCTGGGAAGAAATCACTGGGTACATGTCCTAATCCTGTTCCTAAAATGACCACTCCATGATATCCTAGATCAATTACTGAATTGAGAATATCAGGATTACAACCCGGATACGAGTATAGAATTGCTACTTTGGGATCGATTTTTGTATCTAGATAGGTGTCTTCAATATTTCCTCTCGGTTTAACATCATTTTTGAAGAAAGAGATATTTTGATGAGAATCTATCATTCCCAATGGAATATCACTAAGTGTCTTAAACGCATCCCTCCTACTGGAATGCATTTTCCTTACACGAGTTCCACGATGGATAAGATTATAGGTATCGGAAGTGTTTCCATGCATACAAACTACTACTTCTGCTAAATCAGCATAGCCAGCAACTGTGCTAGCGTTAATAATATTAATGGGCCCATCACTGGATGGGCGATCTGAACTCCGTTGGGAACCTACAATTACAATTGGTGCACTTAATTCTTTGAAGAAATATGATAAAGCAGATGCCGTGAATCCCATAGTATCCGTTCCATGCCCGATAATGACGCCACTTGCGCCACTTCGAAATTCTTGCAAAATAGCTTCAGCAGTTTTCACCCAATATTCTGGTTTGAAATTTTCTGAGAGGATTGAGTATATTTTCTTTGGAGTTAAATTACAAATGTTCATTAGTTCGGGAACAGCACTAAACAATTCCTCTGGAGTAAAGGCTGGTAATACTGAACCAGTACGGTAATCTAAACGGGACGCAACTGTCCCTCCCGTGCCTAGCAAAGACACATTCGGCAATTCTGGTCTTCTTTTGACAGCAATCTCTGGTAAATGATAATTTCCTTTCTGATATCCAATCTCTGTAATCTGGCATTCATTTGTAATCTTTACACCAATATTGTATCCCGTATCTACTTTAACAACCAAATAATCTTCCGCAGTATGTTCGCTTCGTGGTAATACAACTCCCTCGTAAACTGAATTACCACGAGTCACTTTTACTATAGACCATACTCCAATTTTTTCGCGAATAAGTCGTTCTCTTAATTCTCCTTTGTAACCTGTGGGATCTCTAACTAATTCTTCTTTTTTCATTTCTCATTCCCCTTTTTTTGTAGATATTTTTCCACTGCATAATCGTATAATGATGGTTTCTCTTCCGATAACGCATTCTTTAGGTCTTCTATGATTTCTTCAGCATCAATCTCTTCTATTTTTACTCCTTTTCTCCGTATATGTTTCAATATTTCTGTTAGATACGAGTAAACAAGTTTTGGGCTGACTGAATTTTGACTCACAATATGAAGAAAATCTTCGAATCGGTTTTCATGAACAAGGTTTTGTAAATGGGAGAATTCCAAACCATATTTATCCTGAAATTCCTTCTCCAATTCCCAAGGACGTTTCCTTACTTTTTCTTTCAGTTTTTCTATTCTATTTAAATCTAAATCTAAAGCTGGTGTATCGGTATCTGGATATAGCCGATCCTTACCATGAATTACTCGGAGAAATTCTGTATTTCCATCAGGTAGCAATCTTCGCGTTTCTTGAGGAACTCCCTTAATAGCGTACTTTAGACGTTCAATTATTTTTTTCATTGCATGAATTGCCCAGGAATTTTTTCCAAAAGCAAGACAATATGCATCATTTTCTTTTAAATCTAAAACTTTTCGAATTTTTTCATCCATTTTTTTATCAATGAACGGAATTAGGAATGGTTGTGCTTCTTTCTTCTTTCGCTGGGCAGTTTCTGATAGTTCATCTGAGTGAAACATATGGTCTACTAAAATTCCACTTATCAAACTTGCTTTTTCAAACACATCCTGACCGAAATCTTTTCCTGGCTGAATCTCTAATCCTAAAATTCCTTTAAGTTTGGGAATTCGCACAGCCATTACACTTAGTCCTTCTGGAATGCTCTCAGCAGGTAATTCTTCTGTAACTTCATAATAAGTGTGTTCCAAATCTTCCTGTTTGAATC
>JAEOUK010000581.1 GCA_016839385.1 Promethearchaeota archaeon | reverse complement strand
TCGCCACTCCTAAACCTCCAGATATCACTCCAACTAGCACAATACTCATAATTGCAGTAGCTTTCAATTTCTTGGTATTATGAGTACGATTAGAGGCAGTAATTTTTGTCATGGACTCAAGAATTTCATTAATCGTACGAGACTGAGCTTCAGGTTTTGAAGGAATTTCTCGCTTATCTTTTTGTGCAGCTGCAATATTGAATCTTAAAATCAAAAGAACTAACAGAATAATGACTCCCCATCGAAGAAGCGGGATAATCATATTGGAATCAAAAATAGCTTGAGTCGGATCTCCTCCTTCCAAGTTAATGATCATGGAACTGAATCCGATTAAACACCCAATCGCTATCGGAGCCAGGAACAAGAATAATTGAGGATTTGAATTACGGTATTTTGATAGATATGTCTTTTTCATGCCTTTAATGATGGTTTTTAATAACAAACTCAATAAATATCCAAGGCTAATCCCGATAAAGAGGATGTTCTTATTGCTAAACATGTATTGGAAAGGAAAATATATGTCAAAGGAACCATCTTTAATGTCAGAGGCGTTTTCACTTAAATCCAATGCAAGAGCCCAAAAGTTAGTTATTAACAATAAAAATGCAAGAATCACCATAGTATAAGATATCGAGTAACGTAGTTTCGGTTTAAGTTCCAGTCTTTCAATTAATATAAAAAAGAAAACTCCTGCAATGGTCCATATAAAGGTGTACGTTAATACCTCAGGCAAATAGAGTACAAATTCAAAGATATATAACCCTAAACCTAGTATTGTTAATACAAATGTTGTTACAATGAAAATTGCGATTCCAAATAATACCTTGATTAGTTTGTTGATTATTGAATTCGAAGTAGGATTCAAATCAGAATAGACAGAGTTTTGTAGTAGAAATCGTGAAAAACCCGATATTGTAATAATAGCAATAATTACACCTATACATATTGTCAATAATTGCTGAATTGGCCAGATAAAATGATTTGCATTTACACCAGGGGGATACTTGAATTCTCCTGTGATGTTAAAAAAATACAGTATCATTATAACCAAAGACATTCCTGCAACAGACAGAAAAAAAACGGATATCCAATTATTTTTGCGGTTTTCTCTTTTTAGAGGTTTTTCTTCAACAGTTGTATCTGAGTTCATTGAAGAGATCGGATAGATAATTGAAAAATCAATTCCTTTGCTGACTATGAAAAAAATTGCTATCGCAAATGAAAGAAGAAAAGTGAAAATAAAAGCTCCAAATAGTGTGTGAATCCGATATAGCATTAACAAAATTCCTGTAAATCCAAATGTAAAAATAAGGGAAAATAAGGATAGAATTACTCCAATTGTTAAATTCCATTTTGCTTTTCCTATTTTTAAGGATATTTTCGATAAAAATATTGTTTTTATTTGTAATAACTCGTCGAGTGTTGCCATTCCTGTGAAAACTGAGGATCCCAATAATAAACTCCATATCACGCCTTGTTTACGCATAAACCATGCAGAAGAAATCAACCAAGGTTCGTTGTTATATCTCGTGAAATTCATAAACACTAGGAACACCAAACCACTGAAGACAATGTTAAAAAGAACTCCAATCCCCAAACTAAATTTCTTTGAATTGGTTTTGAATTTCTCATTTTTCGAAGTTTTAGCGTTGTGTAAATAGTAGAGAGTTAGTGATCCGACAAGGAATGGAACTAAAAAGCCCCAAACATTACCGTTCTCTTCCGCAAAAAACATAAGATCCATTGGAATCATCATCAATATCCCATAGAAGAACAGCTGGGACAACGCAAAACTCAAAACAAGAATATAAAAGAATAGGCGAAGAAACAAAATGGATTTTTTTGTTTGCATGTTTCGAATTCAGCTTAAAAACAGAAAAAGATTCTTGCTATTATTAATTTGAGAAATCGAGCATTATGGTTTCAACAATAAAAAGGATATAAAAATATCAACGTTCAACATAGATTCATGCTTTCATTCAATTTTGCAAAATTACCCCATATATTGTTTGGTGCTGGAAAAATCAACGAACTTCATTCCGTGTTGCCAAAAATTGCTAAGAGAGTATTGTTAATATCAGCCCCAAAAGATATTCTAAATTCCAGAGGGAAATTTGACCAATTATTGAATCAGATCGAGTCAAAAAAAGTATTTCACGAGACTGTTACTAGAGAACCTTCTCCCGAATCCGTTAATACTCTTGTCAAAAAATATAAACAATCCGAAATTGACGCTGTTATTGCAATCGGTGGCGGATCAACACTAGATACGGGGAAGGCAGTTTCCGCGATGATTCTTCAAAATGATTCCGTAGAGGACTTTTTAGAAGGAGTAGGAACGAAGAAATACAACGGTGTGAAGATCCCGTTTATTGCAGTTCCAACTACTTCTGGGACAGGATCGGAAGCAACTAAGAATGCCGTTTTAAGCCGCCCTGGAGTAAATGGATTCAAGAAATCATTGCGGCATGACAATTTAGTTCCTGAATACGCAGTAATTGATCCTGAATTTATGATTACCTGTCCAAAAAGTGTTACAGCGAGTACAGGAATGGATGCTTTTTCTCAGCTACTTGAATCTTATGTTTCTACAAAATCAAATCCAATCACGGATGCGCTAGCTCTATCAGGGATACAATATAGTGTCCAATATTTGGTGCCAACGGTTATTGAAGAGCCAGAGAATGTTAATTACCGAGAAGGTTTAGCTTATGCAGCATTGTGTTCAGGAATTACCTTAGCGAATGCTGGACTAGGAACGGTTCATGGCTTTGCTTCATCAGTTGGTGGATATCACGATATTCCTCACGGAGTTGTATGTGGCACATTAATGGCTGAAACCAATAGAGTCACAATTGAACGATTGAAAGAGAATCCATCTGATGAGAATTTAAAATATTTAAGAAAATACGCTGAAGTTGGTGCATTATTTGAAAATAAACGATTAGATTCTGATGGACAAATTGAACTCTACTGTAAAATCCTAATTGATCGACTTCAAGAAATGACCAATAAATTGCAATTAAAGCGATTATCAGAATATGGTATTACAAAAGACAGTATTGAGGTAATAATTCCCAATACAAGCAATAAAAACAATCCGATTCAACACAATGCGGAAGATTTAAGGACTATATTAGAGAAGCGAATTTA
>JAEOUK010000580.1 GCA_016839385.1 Promethearchaeota archaeon | reverse complement strand
TCCAGCAACAATACCTCCAGATTTTTCCACTAACTTACAAGCTGCTAACGCTGTTCCTCCTGTAGCGAGTAAATCATCTAAAACTAAGACTTTTTCTCCTACTTGTATTGCATCTATATGCATTTGGATTGAGTCTGTACCATATTCCAGTTCATAAGATTCACTTATAGTTTTATAAGGTAATTTTCCAGGTTTACGGATAAGAATGAATCCTGCTGCTAATTTGTATGCAATTACTCCTCCAAAAACATATCCTCGAGCTTCAATTGCAACTACCTTATTAATTCCGTAATCTTTAAAGTTTTGAGCAATTAGATCACAAGATTCTTTGAAAGCAGTAGGGTTTTGACATAAAGTGGTGATATCTTTGAACTGGATTCCTTTTTTAGGCCAATCTGGTACATTTCGAATGTATTTATTTAAATCCATTTAAATCACCGCTCCATTCAATGAGTCTTTGCAATTACATTCCCGAATTGATGGAAGTTTAGGAACCGCAGTTTCCAATAGTCTTTTCAGATTGATTGCGTTTGTTTTCATTGTTTCAAGTACTTCGTTAATTGATACTGCTAATTTATGAATAGGTCCTCCACATAAATTGCAAGTTTTTCCAAATTCTACAACACCGCATTTCTCACATTTAGCTGCCCATACATCCAAATCGGTTACCATTGCTATGGTGCAATAACACATTGACTGTTCAGCTGCTAAGGTTACCTCAGGATAACAGGTCATTCCAATTACATCTCCTCCCCACATATGAAATACTTTACTTTCAGCACGGGTAGAAAAGCGTGGTCCTTCTATACATACATAGGTTCCTCCATTTGTAATAGGAATCCCTATTTGTTTTCCTACAGAATACAAAATATTGTTCATTGTTGGGCAGAATGGATCTGCTTGGGATATATGGCATACAGATCCTCCCTCATAAAAGGTACTAATACGGGATCGAGTTCGATCAATATATTGATCACAAAGAACAAACTCTCCTTTATCTAATTCCTTTTTCAAACTACCTACAGCAGATGGGCTAATTATCCGTTGAACGCCAATAGATTTTAAAGCCCAGATATTTGCTCGAAAATTGAGCATATGTGGAGGAATTCGATGATTTCTACCATGTCTTGGAAGAAATGCTATTTTTTTTCCTTTAAAATATCCTATACTTAAAAGATCACTGGGAGCTCCATATGGAGTATACACTTTAATCAGTTTTTCATCTTCGAGAGTCAAATCTGAACCTGTTCCACCTATTATTCCGATTTCAACATTTTCTGACATTTTTATTCCTCACCTAATTTTATATACGATTACTTCGACTTGTCGCTTAAAAAATGATTTCTTTAGGGGAAAATTAATTAAATTTGCATTATTGAGTGTGTGTATGCGTATTAGTTTTTTGGGCTCATGCAGAGAAGTTGGAAAATCTGCAGTTTTAATTGAGTCTGAACGAAACAAGGACAGAATCCTCTTGGATTATGGCATCAAAATGGATGGTACCGAAGAAAATTTTCCCGGACACATCCGTGGGAGAGATTTAACAGCTATAGTTATCACACATGCTCATATTGATCATAGTGGCGGTGTACCTATATTTTTTATCTCTGGTTCGGTTCCCTTATACATGACACGTCTCACTCAAGATATTACGGATGTTCTTCTTAGAGATATGATAAACATCGCAAGATATAATTCAAATACCGACCTTTTATTCGATAAAGAAGTATTGGGACGGATGCATCGTCATACTCGAACTCTTCGGTATAATGAACGAACTCAAGTAGGAGAAGAATCATTCATCACCCTTATTAATAACGGACATATTCCCGGCTCTGCTATGGTATTAGTGGAAATGGATGATCAAGCTATGCTTTACACATCAGATATGAATAATACAACAACTCAATTGATGAACCCAGTTGAACCAATATCTCATAAGATTGATGCCCTTGTCATAGAAAGTACATATGGTACAACGGATCATCAACCCCGATTGGACGTAGAAAAGGCATTTATTGAAAAAATAACGGAAGTTTTGGAAAATGGTGGCACTGTTTTAGTTCCAGCATTTGGGGTTTCACGTAGCCAAGAAATTCTTATGGTACTCCACAAATATTTAGATACTAACCGTTATCCAATTTATGTGGATGGAATGGCACGAAAAATTGGTCATCTCTATAAGCGTTATCGAACATATTTCAGAAATTACTGGGATATGCGAAATGCGTTAGAAAAGAGTAACTATATTTCTAGGGATAACACTTTTGAACAACGTCAGCAAGCAAAACGTGCAAATGGGGTAATCGTTGCTCCTTCAGGCATGCTTAAAGGAGGAACAGCCCGAATGTATGCGGAAGCTATTATAAATGATCCCAATTCTGCAATTTTATTGGTTAGTTTTCAAATACCAGGTACACCTGGAGATATTTTGCTAAATGAACATAAATATACTTATAATAATGGGGATCAAGAAGAAGTCAAATGTGAAGTAATCAAATTCGATTTTTCTTCTCACTCTGGAAAATCCCAATTAATCGATTTTGTCAAAAAGTCAAATTTTGGAGAATCAGAAAAACGGGTATTCGCAGTTCATGGGGAAGAAGAAGTTGCTGAATCATTTATTCAAGAATTGAATCAAATTGGAGTTATTGCAGTTGCTCCCAAACAAGGAGAATCTTATAAGATCTAAGAACTTGGGCGTTCCATATGAACTATCCAAAAAATTCTCAGCATTCCATTAATACCACTGCTCCGATACAAAGGATTATCACAACACTCATTAAAACCTCATTATGGGGCTTTTTTGAGACTTTAACTCTAAATATTGTACATTTTATTGATCGCTATGTTTGGCCAAATTTTCATACGCGCTTTATGCGGTTATTGCACCATAGATTTGGTGGAATTGTAACTCCTTTTGATGTTTCATTGGAAATGAATCCATTAAAACGAAATTGGGAAAATCGAACTTGCTACACAAGTCACCGTACCCCTGCTGGTCAAGAATATCTCGGGAAAGGTCAATTAACTATCCTGCCAACACAAGAAATTTTTAATCTTTTAATCCGATCCAACGTTAATCCCTCCGTAGCAGTTTGTTATTGTAGAGATCATATGAAAAAACATGGTCATACTTGCGCACTTAATGCACCGGTCCGTACTTGTTTGACTTTGCGTTTACCTCAACCAATGTCTTCAATTCGCACTTCTACTCCTAAACTAAATGAGTTACATCAAAAATCGTTGTATAATTTACTATTGAAATGTGAAAAAATTGGTTTGGTTCATCAAGTAGTGTTTTATGAAAGATATAATACGTATGTGATATGTAATTGCTGTTTTGATTGCTGTGAGATACTTGCTCCCTTGTTTCGTAGCATAAAAGAGATTGAATATCATAGAAAAAAGCTTAACCAATATACACAACTTAAAAATAAGAAACAGCTTAGGGAGTTGAATAAAGAAGAGAATTTACAATTCCAAAAATTACATAAAAACTGGAGAATGCATAAAAAGGGTGCTAATATGGATCCTATTCCATTAGTAGCAAAAAGCGCGTTTGTAGCTGCTCAAAATAACGAAGGTGAGTGTACAAATTGCGGTAGCTGTGCCAGATTATGTTATTTTGGAGCTCGAGTCATGCAAGATGGAAAGCTTCATTTTAATTCTAATTTATGCTACGGATGTGGACTCTGTGTTTCTAGATGTATTAATTCTATTATACAATTAAAGAAGCGATCAAAACCAAAAGAAATGAGTCCATTGGGCATTGGAATCAAGCACGATCATACCCATTCTGTATAAGGATTAAAAATAGTCGGTATTTTTGCCTAGAAAGTTCTTTATATTAATATTTTAGCAAAATTATATAGCCTTTCTTTTTTTAGAGTAACTTAGAAAAAAAAATGAGTGTTCGACGATTTCCTTCCAGAATTAATGAGCGTAAATTTCGTGCAAAAATAGACAAAAATACAAGTCTAACTTTCATTGAAAAAGATTCTGGAATTCAATGTATTATTAAAAAGGATCTTACCGAATACGATGTTCATATATTTCCTTCTGAAGCTCCAGTAACAAGTGATTATTTAAAAAAGGATATTGATCCTTTCGAGATCACACTTGCTGACATACAAATCTTAGAAAAAGAGATATTTCCTATCGTTATTGCGATTCAGGAGATTTTTGGAGAGGACAAAGTCCCTCAATTAGGAAAAATTCGTCTGGCAGTGGGAAGTAATGAAACAGATTATGTTACTATAGATGAAACTGAGTTTGATGAGTTGGAATTTACTCCAAGTATTCAAGGATTAGTAGAATTTCTTAAAATTAACCGAAAAGGAGTCATTGGTTTTGTAGACCGTGAATATCAACCTGAAAAAGGCAATCTCATTTTTTTTGACAGCATAATCAAAAATCCCGATAAAAACATCAAAATGATTGAGCTTAAAATCCTTACTTCCCTCCATCAAAGGGGTTTATACATGCAACAAAACCATCAATACTATGGTTTGCAACTATATATCAATATCAAATGTGATGAAATTGATGATTTTTTCCTCGAATTATTGAAGACACTTAATATAGATTGGGAATTATTATTCTTACGACGAGATCTCTCATTGCAAAATTGGACTGAAATCGAGTGTGAACGCAACTCTATTAACCTTAAAAGCTATATCAGGTCAAAATATGATGCTCTAGGTTATTTCGATGTAAATTCAATTATCAGATTAGTTATTAAAAATGATTTGAGTTTTAAGATTGCAGATCGAATCGCTGACCTTTTAAATCGCTCTAAAATTCAACGCGAAGGCGGATTACCTAAAGAACGTGGGGAAAATCTCAATAAAGCAGAAATTGCAGCAGCTGCTCAGCTAGCTTGCGCCTATTTTGGAGAAAAAGGTGAATTAGTGTTCGATAAAGATATAAACGTTAAAGATATTGAAAAATTCTCAGATGAATTAATTAAAATTTAATATTTCTTTTTTCAATCGTAAATTTTTTCTTTCGATAATCCATTTGATATTTGTGGACTCTTCTTTGGTATTTAATGAAAAAATTCCTAAAATCGCTGAAGTACTTATTGGAAAGAAAGTTATTGTTGCATTTTCTGGAGGAATAGATAGTACTCTTTTACTACTTTTTGCATTAAAATTTTCATCAAAAGTCATACCCGTATTTTTTTATGGTCCCATGTTTACCAAAGAGGAGTTAAATCGAGCTACTGATATGTGCAAAATTTTGAAGATTCAACTTGAAATTATGGATTTCAATCCTTTAAATGATCAAAATTTTCGCAGTAATCCAGAAAATCGGTGTTATTTTTGTAAAAAAAATATTATGCAAGCATTAATGCAAATACAAAAAGAAGTCGGATACGATATTATTGTAGAAGGAACTAACGCTACTGATTTGAAAGGTTCAAGACAAGGTTATCAAGCTTTGCAGGAAATGGGTGTACTTTCTCCCCTCCTATTAGCGGATTTCTCGAAAGAAGAAATACTAGAAATGGTGAAATACATAATTTCTCATCCAGAGTGGATAACTGATTCTCAAGTTTCGATTAGTTATGTTGATTTCATTCAATTCTTAAAAAAAACCATACAAATTCCTTCTAGCCCTTGTTTATGCTCTAGAATTGACTATGGAATTGAAATTACCGAGGATATGTTGTATCAAATCTATAAAGCTGAATCATTCCTTCAAAATGAATTTAATTTACGTACCTTGCGTGTACGTTTGCATCCTAACAATTTAGCTCGTATTGAAGTACCTCACTATCAAATTATAAACATACTAACCCCTGAAGCACTAAAAATGATTACTGTTGAACTCAAAAAACTTGGATTTTCCTACATCACCCTTGATTTAGAAGGGTTTCGAAGTGGTAGTTTGGACCGAATCAATAAATAGATTTATATTTATTATTATCGAGAGAGAGGTAGGGGGATTTTACTCTAGTATATTTTCAACCAAGGTCTCCACCGGTTAATTTTCCCCAATTAATTTGTTTCAATAACTCCCCCCAATTTCCGGTGGAGACGCATTTATCCCAAGAAATGATCCAATCCTTTCGATTTCGTTTTTGAGGTTTTTTTCAATTTAGGTTGTTTGTCTTCCGTAATAATTCCAACTTGTTCTTTTTTAGTACTAGTTTTTTTACCTTTTTTCTTAACTAAAGATTTTTGACTTTTAGTACTGGTTGATTCCGTCTTAAAATCCTCCCCTAACTGCATTCTAACTTGTTTATCTAGCTGGGTGAGAAATTGTCGAATTTGTTTTTTTGGAATTAACGCGCCCGCAGCTGGAGGATGTCCTCCTCCTTTAGATTTAAATCCTAAAATAGAGCTTGTATCGCGTATTGCTTGGGAGAGGTCGATTCCTTTCTGAATTAGTTCCTTTGAACAACGAGCACTAACTTTATAATTTTCATTATCAGACAAAGCATAACCAACAATTGGTTTATTTTCATCAAAATTGGGAGAATCCAATAGCATGGTGCACACTACCCCCACAATCGTTTCCGAAACTACATTTTCTCCATCAAATGCATTAATTCCTTTAAGATATGTGATTTTATTGCCTTCTAATACCCAATTAATGGCTTCATGAAGTTTTTTCTTATATAATTTGGAATTTTCAATCCCCTTCAAAATAATTGCATTTGATTGTGTTACACAACATGCAATACCAATAGAGGGTTGGTTTAATCTTCCACACGAATTTAACATTGTTGAAAAATCTTTAGCATCATAAATTTCAGGATATTCTTTAAATTGGGTCAAAAGATAATGATTTTGAATGAAATCTGTAATGGAGTTTGCACTGTTCGTATTTTCGCTGATGAACTTTTGGACAAGAGCAGATGTTAATTTTGTTTTCTCAGCGATTGATAAATCTGGTAGAAAACGTGGATGTCTAAATCCATCTTCAAATTTCACTCCTATCTTATTTAAGAAATATATGGCTTTCTGAGGATCGTTGTCAAATAAATTAATTCCATTTGGTAGTGAATTTGCTAATCCCAATGGTAATGATACAGTTCGAGGTAACAGGGGCTCTACATCTACAATAATTTTATTGGATTGAATAGAATCTTGTAAAATCGCATCATTTTCACCCTGAAATGATTGCTGTTCTCCAGAATTTTGACAATCACCAGTTGCTCCAATAATTGCCAGAAAGGATAAATCAACATTGTCCTTTCGCAGCTTTTTTGCAAATAAATAAGTCATTCCGGAACCAGAGATTTCGGTACTTCCATAAATTTTTGCGAGATATGGATTTACGTGAAATCCTGATAACTTAAAATCTTCTGTTGAACGTAGTGGTTGGTGGTGATCTAATATGATATATCTTCCATTTGGGATATTTTCGCTTAACAAATTCAGTTGACCGCTTCCAAAATCTAAAAAGAAGAGGAATTCATTATTTTCTTCTATTGAAGAAGCGATATCGATGATGTATTTTTCTTCAAGTTGTTTAAGAATTGTGATATGGTAACTTATGTTCTCTCTCTTCAAAGCTAATGCCAAAATGGAGGCAGCACATAATCCGTCTGTGTCAATATGGGAATATATGTGTATGTTTCCAATAGTTTTATCTGTCTCGTTTTCAGATTGCACATTCTCCTTATGTTTTCGATATTTTGCAATATAGTGAGTGTTGAAGTAATCTACAGCATCAGTCATTAAATTATCTAAATCAGTATTGAATGTGCGAGTTGTCATTTTTTGTTACAAAAAACAAGTAGTTCGTAATATTTGTATTATATTAATAGTCCTTAATTAGCATTTTATATGTGAAAAATCGTTTCATATAAAAAAGGAATATAGATGTTTAAATCCGATGATGAGATTATCCTATTCTTGCTAATAAATTAAAAAAAAAATGTTTTAATTATTACTAATCAATCTTAGCTTCTAATAATGTCGTCTCCACAAATTAGCGTCAACGAGCATTCAATATTACTTTTAAAGAATATGCTTGTAAAAAAAGAAATTTTGGGATTTTCCCATGAAATATCGCCCAATGGTGCAAACTTATATGATTTTACCGACGCTAATATGGAAGGCGGCATTCTTTTAAGCAGAATTCTAATGGCAAATTTAGCTTCCATTCGTTTAGCTCCTGTAAAAGCTAGAATCAATGCAAAATCAGGTCAGGGTGAGTTGGATCTTATCGAAATAGGTACTCAACATCCTCAACTCGCGTGCATGGCTTCTCAATACGCAGGATGGACAGTAAAGGCTAAGAAAACTGTAGATGGAAAAAAAGAAACATACTTTAAAGCTATGGGTTCAGGACCAGCACGTAGCATCGCCAAAGTTGAGAAGGAGTTGTTTGAATTATTAAGATATACCGATAATCATCAATCTGCACTACTTTTTCTAGAAACCTCTCAAAAACCCGATGATGGTGTTGTAGATTATATATCTGAGAAATGTGATATTAATCCAGAAAATCTTCATTTATTATATGCCCCAACAAATTCCTTAGCAGGCTCTGTTCAAATTGCTGCTCGGGTATTGGAAACTGCTCTACATAAATTCATGGAACAAGGAATTGATCTTAATTGGATAGTTTCTGGATGTGGAACTTGCCCAATAGCACCCGTACTATATGATCCTATAAAAGCTATGGGTGTTACAAACGATTGCCTTATGTTTACTGGAAATGTAACCCTCAGTTTAGATATTCCTGAAGGTAAAGAATCTGAATTCTTAAAAATTTTGAAAGCAACACCTTCCTCATCTTCTCCATCCTATGGCAAACGGTTTTTTGAAACCATGAATGATGTGAAAGGAGATTTCTATAAAATTGATCCTGGCTTGTTTGCTCCTGCTCAAATCACAATAATTAATAGAACAACAGGAAATATCTTCAATGAGGGAATAATTAATCCCGAAAAATTGGATTTTTCGTGAAGAAAAGAACCACATAGGTTTTTAATTATTAATTGTATGGCTAACTTAATGAACAGCGAAGATTCAGAAAAAAATAACGAAAGATCTTCAGAAATCGATGAAAAGAATTCTGAAGAGCAAAATTCAAATGAAAAACAGAATCTAAATCCTGTTAGCTTTTTACCAGTTTATCGTGTGAGAATGAAATTTCATACAATTCCTCTATTTGTTGCAATTGTCATATCTGGTTTCATAGCGTGGTTTATATCATCACAACAAGGTTTCGAAACACCTATCCCAGAAGAGAATGCTGGACAAGGATTAATTAATGGTTTAATTTATACTGGTTTTGCTGTGATATCAAG
>JAEOUK010000579.1 GCA_016839385.1 Promethearchaeota archaeon | reverse complement strand
TAGATCGACTCCAAGGATTTATTCGCAAAATTAGTCCAGATATCATTATCGGTCCAGATCCATTTGTACATCATGATGCACATGTATACCATTTAGCTACGGGAAGAAATTATTACTATGCTTTAAAATGGATGAACAGTTCTGAACGTCCACCAATCATGCTATTCTTTCAATCCTTAATGCCCGATTTCTTTATTCCAAGTTTGAACTCCGAAATTGTTTTTAAAGCGCGTATGTCACATAAGAGTCAGTGGTCGGAGCAAACTGTAAAACTCTACAGTAATATTCAGCATTTATTATATTTTTTTAGATGGGTAAAATATACCGGTGCTAGAAAAAGTGAAGGATATAGGAAAGTAACGTTTAATATTAAAGATCATTATCCTCGTGGTTTTGCAAAGTTGATATTTCCATTATTTCGAAATCGTCCTATCGGGTATAAAGAGGGTCACTTCAATCCAACTCCTAAACAACTCAACTTAAAATTAGAACCAGAAGGAGAAATAGAATGAGTAATAATTTAACTGATTATAATTTACAACCTATTTTTGCTTCTTCTATAATCTCAATATCTTCATCAGGACAATTCATGCAATATCTTACATATGATTATTTTGAACAATCTGGAGAGTACTTTGACCACATAAAAGAAAATGATGAATTTTATCTGACAGAATTGGATACTATTTTTCTTAATATGCAGTCATTTATGGAAGAACTTCCGAATACCATCAATGGTTATACAACGATCCCGCAGGTGGTACATGCAGAAATAGATTTTAAGAATAACACTCTTCCTTTTTTTTATTGGATTTTACAGTTTAAGGGTCCTTTGGTCATGGGGGTAAATACTTATGAATCTATAATAAACAATGAAAAATTGGAATATGATGTAAATTCCATTTACTTATTTGATGAAAATCTTGTTCCTCTTTCTGTCCAATCTTCTTTACATCATCAAATTATGAAAAATGAGCGAATAGTGAAATACTGGGGTTATAAGGGAGAAATTGTAGGTCCAAAGGAGGTATTACAATTTATAAAAAAAAGTTGAATTACAATTCCGCACCACATTTAGAGCAAGAACTGTCTTTTTCCCCTACTGGAGCTCCACATGCATAACAATGTTTTCCCTCCTCATCTGAGGAATCTTCTTTTTTAACTTGAGGGATTTGAGAATCTGGACCAAATGGATCTGTGATTTCCATATTTTGCTTGGTTCCTTTGTATGGATCAATAATATCGGGTCTTTCAACGGGTTCTATATTAATTGTGTTACTTTTATCGAGCATTTGTGGTGCATCTGTAGGAGTTTCGGGAGATATATGAGGGGGAGGAGCAGAGGATGGAATGATCGATTTGTCAGGGGTATAATCTGATGGTTTGATCTCTTTGAATATATCAGGCATCTTTCGTAATTCTTCTTCCATCCTTCTAATTCGTGTAACAAAATCGTCCGTGGATGCAACTGATGATCCCCCGGATGATTTGTCTGATATTGCATCTTGGAATAAACGAGCGTCTTCATCTTCATGTACACTAGTATCTTCTGGAGGTGGAGGACTTTGAAATGGAACGGAACTTGAATCTTTTTCTTGTTCGGATTCATCTCCTTTTGGTACTGATGGGAAATCTAATCCAAAGTCGACTTCAAATGGAATGGATTTCTCTTCTGTTCTGGTAACAGGTGAACTAGGTGTCGTTGATGATTCAATTTCTTCACCCTTAACTTTTTTCAATATAAGTTCGACTTGTTTCCAGATCCGTATTCTAAGGCTACGATCAACGTTTTTCTGCTTAGAATATTCAATAGCAAACTCACAGATCTTTAACCACATTGCGTTCGCACGTCTTCGATCAGTTTTTTCTAAAGCACGGGCATCTGCAATAAAAATTGATAATTTTCGATTAAAATCCGAAATATCCATATTGAATTCTAAAACCATTCCAAAATAAAATTCTAGCTATGCCATCTCTTATCACAAATTTTTCATCATCAGCAAAAAGTAATATGTCAAATATATATTTCTGAAAAATATTAAAGAATGAAACCAATACTTTGTCTAGGCTTTCAAGCAATATATCTTCAGTAGGGTTATTATGTCCAATCAAGACGAGAATCGTAAAAATTTACAAGATGTAAAGAAGAATCTTGAAGAAGTTAAACAGAATCGCGATACTGTAGATGCGGGTATACGAGATATCGAGAACGATTTCGAATCTACAGAGAAGCCAGATTTGGATGAGACCGAAATACCTCAAGAGATGATCGAAACTCGAGCCAATCTCCGCAAGAAATTAAACAAATTAAAACAAGAAATTACTGAAAAAGAAAAGAGATTGGAGGAATTAGATGAAAAACTTGTTGGTTTAGAAAGTCTTCTTCAACAAAAAGAACGAAATATGAAAACTTTGGATGAAGATGTCTCACATTTAACAGATAAACGAAAAAATACGGAAGAAGCTTTGGAAGCTCTTAAGACAAATTATGATTTATTAGAAAAGCGATTGGTTACAACAAACGATGAGTTACAGGGAAAAACCACAAAACTTGAAAAAATTAATATTGAGTATGATGAATTACAGAAAACCCATGACGATTTGATGAAACTCGTCTCAGAGAAAAAGAATGAAGAGATCAATCTGACAGAGGATCTTGAAGTCATCCTGAAAAAAATAGAAGAGATGAAATCTGAGTACAATATTTATGATTCAAAGGTAAAGGCTTCCACTGAGATACTCGAATATCGCGAGAAACAAAAGGAAGAATTAGATTTTAAGATAAGTGAACAAGAAAAACGACATCAAGAATTATCTGATAGCATAAACACTATCCGATCTGAAATGGAGGAACTCTTTGATCAAAAAAAGCAATTGGAATTAAAAACTAAAGGCTTGGATGAAGTTTATGAGAATAAAGAGCAGAGAATTCAAGAAATTGATGATAAAATCCGAGAACGGAAATCGGAACTGGATAAACTTCAAGAAAGACTCGTGGGAACAGATAATCTTATTGAGCAACACAAAAAGCGATTAGATGAGCTCGAAAAAAATCTTGAAAACAAGAATGCAGATTTAATTCAAAACGAGAAAAAACAGAATCTTCTATTACAAAAAATCGAAGAATCAGAAGAAGATTTTGAAAAATCGGAAATAAGAAGACAAGCTGCAGAAGATAAATTAAAAAAAACAGAACAATCTCTTTCCGGTTTAAAGAAAAATCTAGCTACAGTAGAAAAAACTATTCGAGATGCAGAAGCTAATATTGAGCAAAAAATGACACTGAACTTCATTAGAAGAATAGCAAAAATTTTCGGTGGAGTTGTTATTGTTTTAGGTTTTGCCTTATTAGTCATTGGAATTATCGCTCTCTCAATCAACTCCAATGATCCTGAGATCCCATTCATGGGTATAGAAAGTATGTTTTTATGGATTTTTACACTTATTGTGGGAGTAATTATGACACTGTCTGGTCTTCTACATCTAGATACATAGCTCACCAATAACAGGAGAAAATTTTATGCGTCCATTATCCCACCAAGAAAAAAATCATGTTTCTGAATTACTAGAAAATCTTGGTTTTACATACACAATCACACCAGCTGGTTTGTATAGATATTCTATTGAACAAGATCAAGTAATTGGTATTCAAGTTAAATATCCCGTGGATATAGGTGTTAAATTGAATATTCCTTTCGAAATATGTTTATTTAAAAATGCATTTTTTATGCATCCACGTTTAATAAACAATAAAGTCTTAGAAGATATCAATTTTCTTGCTCAAAATTTAGTTCATATTTCAAAAAATCTTACTTTAGAGCAGGCAATACCAATACATCTGAAACAGCAAGATTTCCTACATCTTCTTTCGACTTTTATGCCTGAAAGCTATCCAAATGAAACAGAACGGCAATGGTTGAGTAAAACACGAATTTCATTAATGAATAAATATTCGACTTTTCAAAATATTGAGGGTCCATTTTTCGATAAATTGTCAGAAGCCTTAGATGTTGTTGGTCTTTTTCCCACTTGGAAAAGACCAGTATCTTTGAATGATGGTATACCCCCTAATCGAAAAGATTCTTGCATTTTCTATACAAATAATGAAGAAAGCGAATTTGTGATAGTAGAACGAGGATATTTAACGTATATTCGTGATTTTTCAAAATATCATATCCAATCTCGATGTTTCTTTGAATCTTATTCCTTAATGTTGATGGATTTGATCTTTCAGGATATTTTCTCTGTTCATGATCTTCTTATCAATTGGATTCGATTTGCACGCATGACTTTAAACCCGATTATTTCTGTTTTAGATTCAGATTTTATTAATTCTCAAGAATATTACGACATTAATTTGAATAATTTCTTTAATCGAGGAGACTTTGGAGAATCTGCAATACCTCTACCTGCGATTTCTAAAGAGAAATTAAATAAATTTCAATTATATATACCAGACCAACACTTGAAAAAATTGTTAACTTCACCACCTAGAAGTTTTCAAGAACTGACTGTTGGTGCTATGCATGAAGAAGCCTTGATTCTAATTAAAAAGGGAGATTTACAACAAGCAATTCAGATATTTGGCAAGATCCTGGTAATTTTAAACCGGTACAAACAGAGAAATGGTGTGGTTAAGGTACTATTTCAATTAGCTGATGTTGCGAAAGACTTGAATAAATATCAAGATGCGATCGGATATTTGAAAAATGCTCTTGAACAATGCCGATCGGGCGAAATTTCTATGGAAAACATAATTCAAGTCCATGAAAAATTGGGTAATATATACTTGAAATTAAAGCAATATTCCGAAGCTAAAAATCATTTCGAAATCATCATTGAGTTTCTCGGAAACAAAGATTCTGCAAAATACAAAGCAGCAATTCTTTATATAAAATTGAAAATTGTCCGAATTCTTGTTGAACAAGATTTTTTTAAAGAGGCAAATCTTTTCTTCAAAGATATTGAACGAGATATGGCAAAATATCCAAATGTTATAACAAATTACTATTTGGAACGATCTAATTATTCTATTAGAAGAAATGCAGTTTCTAGTGCAATTCAATATCTGAAAAAGGGAGCTCAAGTTAAGGGTGCAAGTAAAAAGCGACTTGGGATGTGCCATCTAGAGTTGGGCAAACTTTATCTTTATGATAGAGGTAGCGGGTATAAAGCACGTGATTATTTGGAAGTTGCAGATAAATTAATTGGAGAAGATAAAATCGAGGATTTGTTTCTGAAAGTAAAAATTTATGAGTTACTATCAGATTCCTATAAAAAAATAGGAGATCGTGAGAATACAAAATATTATGCCGATCGATTGCATTATATACGAAACATATTACAAATCCGAGGCGTTTACTGATCACTTTTTCTTCCGGATCGTAATTCCTCCAAATGAAGGTGTTCCCTTGACTTGTTCTTGAGCGAAAGTTTTGGTTTTTACGGATTTTCCTTCTATATCTTCTTCTAACTTCATTGATAGTTGTATGCGATGAGTTTTTAGATTGATATTTATTATTCTGACATCAATAATATCTCCAACGTTGAGAACTTCAAGGGGATTGGAAATATATCTACTATCTCCGTCGATCTGGGTCATTTGCGAAATATGAACCAATCCATCATACTTTACTCCAATGTCTACGAAAGCACCAAAATCGACTACATTTCTAACAGTACCCTTCAGAATTTGTCCTTCTTCTAAATCTTCAAGTTTAAGAATGTCTTTACGGAGTATGGGTGCCGGTAAGTCATCACGGGGATCTCTATCTGGACGAATCAATCCCATAACAATGTCTTTCAGTGTAGGAAGTCCGATGTCTCGTTTGAGGAATTGCATGAGTTCTTTAGGTCGCATTTTCTTGATTTTCTCTGTGAGTTCTTTTTTACGAGACGGATCATTTAAGATAGAAAAATCTTCACCAATAAACTCAAGAATTTTTTCAACCACCCAATACGATTCAGGATGGATATTTGTCCCATCTATGGGATTGGTTCCATCCAGTACTTTTAAGAAACCTGCACATTGTTCAAATACTTTATCTCCCAAGCCGGTTACTTTTTTCAATTCTTCTCGATTTTTAAAAGGACCTTTCAAATCTCTATGGTCGAATATTGCTTTTGCTAAACGTTTGTTTAATCCTGAAACATATTCAAGCAATTTATAAGATGCGTTGTTTACTAATACTCCAACCTTATTGACGCAATCCTCAATTACGGCGTCTAGTTGTTTCTTTAGTGTCATTTGATTTACATCATGTTGGTATAATCCGACTCCAATGCTTTTTGGATCAATTTTAATTAATTCACTAAGTGGGTCTTGGAGTCTGCGCGCAATAGATATAGCTCCCCGAACGGTAGCATCCAGTTTTGGAAATTCCTCATTTGCTAATTTAGAAGCAGAGTAAACTGAAGCACCTGCTTCAGAAACGATAGCATACTCCAATTTATTTACAATTTTAGCCAATCCTCCTATAAATAATTCCGTTTCTCTGGAAGCAGTTCCATTTCCTATTGCAATAGTGTAAGCTTTATGTTTTTGTACCAAATTTGCGATAATTTGAGTTGCTTGACTAATAGCGTTTTTAGGAGGTGTCGGATAAATTACTGAATCTTCAAGAAAATTCCCAAATTCATTTACAACTGCAACTTTGCATCCAGTCCGATATCCCGGATCAATCCCAATGATTCGTTTTCCTTTAATCGGAGGTTGCATAAGAAGAGATTCAAGATTTTTCGCGAATACTGATATGGCATGCAATTCCGCTTTTTGAGTTAAATCAGAACGTATTTCTCTCTCAATAGCTCGGATAATATACCGTTTGAATCCATACTCTACAGCTTTTGCATATTCTTCATAAAACAATGAATTTTCTTCTGTTAAGATCTGCTTTCGTATGTATTCCATTAATTCATCATCTGGATGAGTTAGAGAAATATTAAGTACTTTTTCCGATTCACCACGATTCATAGCTAGGATACGATGAGGTGGGATTTCTTTACTAGCTTGTTCAAAATCGAAATACATTTCAAATACGAGTGGATCTACCTCTTTCTTTCCTAAGGTTCCTCCCTCGGCGTCTTCTATCAAACCCGCAGCTTGGAGTTCTTTTTTCTGCTTTCTAAGAAGGTCTTCTTCAAGCTTTTTCTTTCTTTCTACTTCCTTTTTTTTCTGATCTTCCATTTGTTTACGAATCAAGGCTTTAATATTGGTATGGGATGATAGATCTATCTCTGATTTTTTCGGTTCATTTACATCTTCCTCTACAGTATCCTCTATGTCTTTCTTTTCTTGTTCCTTTTGTTGTTGAATTATTTCTTGAAGTTTTGCATCATCTGCATCCTCTTCTTTATCTTGTTTTTCTTTAAGTAGATGTTCATATTTCTTGACTACTTTAGATACCATAATGGATTTATCGTAACACGTTTCTCTGACATATTTTCGGAGATCTGCTTGGTTACCAATATCTTCTGCAATAATATCAATGGCTCCTTTCAGAGCTTCTTTAGCGTCATTTACTCCCTTCTTTTCATCGATAAATTGATTTATAATCTTATCTCGATCGCCTTCTAATCGTTCTTCACGAATTATCTCAGCTAGAGGTCCTAAGCCTTTTTCCAACGCTTTGGTTGCGAGTGTTTTTCGTTTTGGTTTATAAGGGAGATATAAATCTTCAATTTCAGTGAGAGATTTAGCAGCTACTATCTTTTGTTTTAATTCGGGTGTGAGTTTATCCTGTAATTGAATAGATTTTAGAACCTGAATTCGGCGCTCCTCTGTCTTATAGGAATTTTCGTAGATATCTTTGATTTCACGTAATTCATTTTCAGACATAGCTCCGGTTGCTTCTTTTCGATACCGTGCAATGAATGGAACGGTTCCCCCTTCTTTCATTAAGTTCAAAGCATTCGTAATATATGTCGGTCTGAGTTGTAACTTAGAAGCTATCTGTCGAACTATTCCACTGATGTCAATATGTAAACTGTCGCTACTCATAAGTTAATAAAGAGAAATAATTCAATCTTAAATAGATTTTTCTAAATCAAACTTAGAAATTCAATATACGTCCAAAAAAGAGATATAAACTTATCGGTTAACAGAAACTTTCCGATTGTGTTTTTGTGCACCCATACTGGTCGCTTGACCTGCGTACTTGTGCTTTAAAATCCGTTTAGTATAATTATTTCGATTTCTAACACGCGGGATTTTTTTATTTTTTGAATTTACTCCGGTTTTGTCGACTTGTGGGGTTTGACCTCGAACTTTACCCGCTTTTGTTAAACTTCCATGGGATCCTGGCATATTATAATCACAATTCTGTATTTTTTAGTCTGACTAAGTCAGTGAATATTCGATCTAATTAGCCCAGAATAATAAATTTTGCGTATTTGAGAAAAAAAAGAGAGT
>JAEOUK010000098.1 GCA_016839385.1 Promethearchaeota archaeon | reverse complement strand
CTGCATTACGGCTAGTCCCTACTACTAATAGATCGGTTAATGTGGGAGACCCGTAGGTATGAGTCCCTAAAACAGACAAACCGGCAGAATCCACTAGCAAATGATTCTCAAACATTAATTTAGAAACGCGTTCATAGTGTCCTTCCACTAATTTGGGAGATTTATTTGCTGTGACAGAAGCAAAAGAACTTGTAATTCCAATACAAAAAGTGATAACGATAAAGATCGCAATCTTTTTTGTTTTCATTGTTTATCACATTACATTAGCTTGTTTTTTGAAAAAATATTGCAAGGACCTTTCGTCCTCTCAATTATTACAATATATGCTTTATCCAGCCTTTATGTGTTTGTTACACTCTAGACTATTTCAGACAATTTTTTATCTCATTAAAAATATCTTGAGATGAATAACATGACGAAAATTATTCATATTAATGCTAGGTTACCTGGAACGACAAAAAATGCTTTTAAATTCTTTGTTGAGGGAAAATACGCATTAGACGCAATAATAGAACCCAAAATAGGTGGTAAATATGAATTATTTTGGAATCTGGAAGACAGATCCAAGGATACTACTGCAGGTTGTAGATTCACGATATTTAAGGAAAATCAAATGATAGGAGCAGATTGGACTGGTCCACCCGAGTTTGAAGATCCGATGAATATTGCTGATCCTTTGACCCATTTACTTGTAATTTTCACTTCAGTAGGGTTAAATGAAGTGGAAGTGGATCTTATACATACTGGCTGGGGTAGGTCAGAAAAATGGGAAAAAGCTAGAATGTATTTTGAGAATGCTTGGTCCCAAGTGTTTAAAATGCTCAAAAGTTATCTAAAAAAACTTCAAAACAAAATGTAAAATAAGAAAAACCAGAAAATTTCTCTTGTATTCACAAAAAAAACCAATTATATGGATTCTGAAATAAACTGGAGAATATCTTCAAAAATTTCTTCCCGATTATCCTCATAGAATAAGTAGTGATGAGCTTGTTTATAATGCATATATTTATGGATAACATCTGAGGGAAGCATATGGCAAAAAAAAGATGCATACTCTGAATCAACAATAACATCCTGACCAGCCGTCAATATCATAATAGGAATTTTGCTTGGCCATTTCTCCATGGGATTAATTTTTCTTTTAATTCTCAATTTTTGCATGGATTTAAATGCTTCAAGGACATATCCAAGTGAAATTTCATTCAAAGTATAGGGATCTTTTTTATATATGATTGAATTGGTGTCATTACTCTTTATTTTAGGTATAAATCGCTTCAATCCTAATTTTAAATTTGGAGTAAAAAGAACTAATGGGAAGATCAAAGGATACATATATTTTGGGAATGTGGTTTTTAGTGCAGGAACAGCAAAAATTGCATAATCAGGTAAAATATCACTTTCATTTGAATTCAGAATATATTCAATAACAGGAATTACAGTAATGCTAACCGCTATTAAAATTAACTTTCCTGTGGGTGATTTTTCTCGGCAAAAATTGAGAAATGATGAGACTGCTTCTACACCCATTCCCCAATGATTCTTCTCTGCTTTGTTCTTTTCAGGGGTCCAATGTCCTAAACCAGGAAAATCTAATGCAAAAGTACTCCATCCCTGTTTGGCCATAAATGGAGCTAAATAGTGAAAACACTGTGATCCATGAGAAGTTAAACCATGAAATCCGACAATACTCCCTTTAACTTCCTTTGATTCGCTCTCCCAAATGCATACATGCAAATTTTGAGGGATGAATTCCAGATAACTATGTATTATTGATAAATCACCTCTGATTTTTCTCCAAAAATAGTTGGAACTGACAGCTATAAAAATGCTCCGAATTCATCTGAATTCTTGAATGAAGAAAAGTAACAAATAAAGAACACTATTTTTTCAAATAAAAAAATTAAATTCTGACCATGATTTTGATGAATTTTCTCGGTTCTAATGATTTATAACGCTGAAAATTCTCTTGAAGCTGATCTAAAGATATATAATCAGTGATGATCCTTTCCGGGTGAACTTTGTTTTCAACAAATAATTCAATAGTTTCATCAATATCATCTCGATTATGAGAGATGGATGCGCGAAAACCAATTTCTTTTAAACTAACTAATAAACCAGAGAGAATTATCTCCCCACGCGGAATGCCAACCATTACTATAGTTCCCTTCTGTTTAACGATTTCGGTACTCAATTTCACTGTATCCTGTGTACCTGCACAATCAAAAATAGTGAGAGCTTCACCATATTCTTTGAAAAATTTTCGGATTTTTCCTTTACTAGGTGGAACAGCTGCATCTGCTCCAAATTTTAATGCAATTTCCTGGAGAAATGGATGGATTTCAATTACAAGAACCTTTACATCTGGAAACTTCACTTTTAGTAAATCAAGCATGGCTAAACCAATAGTTCCTGCCCCAATTACAATAACAGGATTATTTTTATCGATTTTAGCCCACTTTAGTCCTCTCATTGCAACAGCATAAGACTCGACCATTGCAATCGATTCCATTGAAACTGAATCAGGAAAAGAGAATGCAAAATCTTCGTGAATACAAACGTATTCTGCAAATGCTCCGTCAGTAAAAATGCCAATTCGACGCATATCATTATAATCTGGACCTAAAACATTAACACCTGTTGCTCGATCCCCGACTTTGAATTTGGTAACTTCTGATCCAATTTCTACTATTTTTCCAGCAAATTCATGTCCCATTATCAATGGAGTCTGATATATTTGATAATAATAATTTTTAACATCTGTACCACAAATTGCACAAAGATCAACTTTAATTAGTATCTGATTTGGACCAGGAACAGGTTTCGGATAATCTTCTTGTATTTGAATCTTCTCTTTTTCTAAAAATACTGCAGCTTTCACAATGGATTACTTTGGGATTGATATTGTTATTAATTTATGTGAAACTACTTTTTTTAAAGGGACTTCAAAAAAGAAAAATAGATTTTATTGCGGAGTAAAATCTAAATGAATGATTTTCAGTTAGAACTACCTCTAACTTAGGAAATCTTGTCATTCATGCAACCTTTTATTAAAATAACATATGATCCTCATAAATCAAATAACAAAAAGTGAAGCATTATGTTTTGTTGTATAAAATGGTGTTCAACCTAGAACTGATAAGTCGATCAATTCAGATGTGTATAGGATTTAAGAGATCTAGATTTTGACTAGATCAAGGTTGTTAAAATCGTGATGATTGATTGATAAATTGAATGACTTCGACATTATGGAGCACACCCTCCAAATTCAAGCCTTTCCTTTTACTTTTCCACCATTTTACAGGATTTCGGATAACCATAAGAATCCATTCCCAAGATCCAATTCCCTTTAACCAATAATCCGATGCGTATAACAAACCACTCCACATTATTAAATTGGATATCATCATAACCGCAGTCCAAAAGCCATTCATTTGTGATCTTGCCGCAGTTTCAATATCAAAGAACAATCCAAAGAACAATCGAGGTCCAGCTTCCAGCAATTGAAACCAGTACACGGTAAGTGCATAAATTCCAAATCTCCTGAAATATTTTGATAGTCTCAACCACCAATATTTGTTGAGTTTTTGATTGAATTCCACAATTCTTAAGAAGAGTAAAATTACCATTGCTTGAGTACTCACCGATACAAAAGAAAACCACCTAGGAAATACGTGAAAGAACGGATTGACATTTTCAAGACCATAAATCACGAACAACTCATATGCACCCCAGGCTAGCATTACTATTAAAGGTATAAAACACAGTCGTAGCATCGATTTTCTCACATTAGGATGTCTTATAATGGTAGAAATAGCACCTCCCATTAGGAAAACCCCCCACATTGGAAATATTGGGCCTTCTCTTCCTCCCAGTGCATTTAGAAAAACTCTTACTATTTTTTCTTTGATTCCCATATCGAATGCATACCCAAACGTGCGAAATTGTTCACCATCTGCAGCAATATTGATACCTGCAACCTGACCTACCCAAGAGTTTACATATGGACTGAATATCAAAATTAGTATTGAAAGAACAAAAAATACAAAAAAGGATACCGTTACTCGAGATTGTCGATTTTTAATGCATGAAAGAAAGAAAAATAGAATTCCGCTAAGAATCATCATAAATCCTAATGACTCGATTGTATCAAAATAAAAGAACATAGAAAGAAAGTT
>JAEOUK010000578.1 GCA_016839385.1 Promethearchaeota archaeon | reverse complement strand
CATTTCTGGATTATCTGCTAACCCCATATAGTTATTTGAGCCCAGTACAATAGTATTTATACCATTCAACATCATACGTGGTCCTACTTTGCTAGAAAAGGGAACAAAGTACGGATAGATTCCTTCAGATTTTGTATAACGAGCTAAGTTCACTTTAGCAGAAGTCTGAAATTTAGTTTTCGTTTTAATTTCTTCTTGCGATAAAGCGGCGTTTTCTGGAGATTCATGCGACATTTCGGTCATTTCTACTCATTTCAACAGTTTTGTGACTTTAATTAACTCAAAGACTATTTATTTAACAAATTATTTAATGAAAAGACAAACGATTGTTTAAAAACCATACGCATATAAAAACCATCCGAAGTCAAAATTAAAAAAAGGGATTATGCCAAAATCAAGTACCATTTGCAAATTCACTGGTTGTCATAAATTAGGAATTAGCGTATTGAACAAAACTTAATCCAAAAAACTCAAAATCTCGTTTATTGCATGGATTTGATAATCTACAAATTGTTGTTTTTCTTCTGGTAAAGGTTTATTGGTGGGATTAAACCATACTGTTGTTAATCCCAGTTTTTTTGCAGGAGTCAAATCTTTATCGATATTATCCCCGATCATCCACGTAGTTTTTGGTTGAATACGTTGTGTGCTCAAAGCGTACTGGAATATCTTCAAATCTGGTTTACTAGCCCCCACGGAATAACTAAAGTAATATCGGTTTATCCATTCGTGCAATCCTAATTTTTTGAATATGCGGATATATACTTCTTGAGGTAACCAGGCATTCGAGACCACAGCAATTTTAATTCCGCTTTTTCTTATTTGCTGAAAAGTATCATGGATTAGTGGATCTACCCAAACGTGTTCAATGAATCCAGAGAAAAAGCATTCTAATAAGGTAACCTTTTGATTATCACGGAATTTGATGTTGAATTTGGATAAGAATGGATCAAGATATTCATTTATCGGAATTTCTTTTGCTTGTTCCAATCTGCGAACAAATACTTCTTCTACTACGGGTAAAAATTCTTTCTTAAGCACTTCGTAGGTGATACTGGGATTCTTTTTGAACAATATAGGAACCATTTCATGAAGTCCGATGTCATATTTCTCCGAATCGGTTAATTGGCGGTGAAAATCGATTAAAGTGTTTCCCATGTCAAAAAGAAGTGCAGTAATCATCATCTATAGGAAACACACCGTCTAAAAAGAATTTTTCGATGATTTATATTTGGAGCATGAAATCTTACACGGTTAATAGGTTTTTTTTAATGCTAGACCGTAAAGATCATTCTATGTCATCTTCTCCTAAAAGAATCCAAGAAATACAGGATTATCCAAAGATTGCCGCAGGAGAGGTGATTGAGCGCCCTGCTTCGGTTGTAAAGGAACTTTTAGAGAACAGTATCGACGCAGGAGCAAAATCCATTACAATTAATATTAAGAATTTTGGTAAAGCTCTCATCCAAGTATTAGATGATGGATGTGGAATTCACCCTGATGACGTGAAAACTGCATTTTTACCGCATACATCTAGCAAAATTCGTTCCGCGAATGAACTAAATACCCTCAAATCATTAGGTTTTCGTGGAGAAGCTCTATACAGCATTTCCAGCATATCTAAAGTAGAGCTAATTACAAAATCGCAGACCGAAACGTTTGGTATGAGACTGGAAATGGATGGGGGAAAGGTGCAATCTCTTCAACAGACAGCTGCTGTTCCAGGTACAAATATCAAAATTCGAGACTTATTTTACAATACTCCAGTGCGCTATAAATTTCTGAAATCGGATAGAGTAGAGTTGGGGCATATCACCGATATTGTATCTAGATATGTTCTTGCATATCCTCAAATCAATTTTAAGTTAGTACATAATTCCAAACCTATCCTATCCTCTCCCAGTTCTTCTGAGCATCTGAATGCAGTATTTGATGTATATGGAAAGGATTATGCTAAGAATTGCGTGAAGTTTTCCTATCAATGCAATTCCTTTGTAATTGAAGGGTATCTGGGAGATCCGAAACTTGCTCAGTCAACTGCACATTCCTCCAGTGTGTTCATTAATAAAAGGTATGTTATTTCTCCCACCGTCCAAGAAGCGATGAAAATAGCTTACAAAGATTACATTATGATCAATAAACATCCATTTTACATACTATTTCTCACAATTGATCCTGCTAAAGTTGATTTTAATATCCATCCCACCAAGAAGATTGTAAGGTTTGAAGAAGAGGACGTTTTTTTAACCACATTAGCTGATGCTATGAGATCCCAAGTGAACGATATATTTGGAAAAACTAGTAACACAGGGCAGATGGGAGATAGCGTTATTTCTTCAGCTAAAACTATAGAAGAATACGTCCAAGAGAAGAAAATAACGGAAAACGAGATTTCCAATAAAATATCTTCCAAAACTTCTATTAAAGCAAAAAATATCATCTCCGAACCAAAAAGCCAAACGTGTGGTACTAAAAAAAGCTCTAAAACTGCTCCTTTAGAATCTCTAGTTCCTGATTTGATCAAGAGGACACCAAAACTCTCTTCCAGAAACGATTGGATTCAGACTTCGGCGTTTCCAAAAATGAGATTAATTAGTGAATCAGGTCAACTGAACAACGTATATTTCGTATTTGAAGGAGAAGACGGATATTATATATTAGATATGCATGCTGCAGATGAACGCATTAATTTCGAAAAAGAACTAAACGCGTATAAGAAAGGTGGATTACGCAAACAAAGGTTAATTCTCCCATTTACCATTGATGTCCCAGTGAATATGAAAGATTTTCTATTGGTAACGGTAGAAGAATTAGGAAAGTTTGGATTTGAAGTAGTCCATCTAGGAGGAACTACATTCACACTTCACAGTATTCCCCTCATATTAAAACAAGTTACCGATCCAAAGATTTTGACGGATATCTGTCTGGAAATCCTTCAAATAGGCAAAGAAACATCATTTAGTCAATCTATTGATAGAATAATCAAATATATTGCATGTCATGAAAGTATTCGTGGAGGAGATGAGATTACCGATCCAAAACGTCCGATCCACCTTCTAAATCAATTATCTCAATGTGAAAATCCTCATCATTGTGCACACGGACGACCAACTATGCTATATTTTTCCTGGAAATACCTTGAGAGAGAATTTCATCGATAGAAAGGAGTAAGTAAAAAGTTAGTACAAAAAAATTAAAGACGAGTAACCATTTCAACTTCTACACGTTGTACCCATTCCACAGATTCTAAAGCATCTTCAACAGGTTGAGTTCCACCTTGTGTTTCTTCGGGAATCTTAGTTTGCACACGTAATGCTTTTAATCCAAACGCAATAGGAACAATAGTAGTTTTTTCAATTACAGTATTCAAAGGATTCAGTGCTTCTCGGAGGTCATTAATCATTTTATTCAACTGTTCCTCTTCATACACATCATCGGGTAATACTTTAATAACTGCAATTACATAATGCGGTTTTTTCATCTTGTGTTTGATTACTGTGTATTTTTCAGCAAGCAATATATCATCTCGAGTGACTTTTTTGCGTTTTGCATGTGCTGCATACATGAGTGCTTGTTTAGTTAATTGTTTTGCTGCCTGTTCAATATGATCGATTAATAATTCAACGGCATCCTGAGCTACTACTTGTGCACCACTTTTTCTCATCATTTCCCTTACAGGACTTCGTGCAAATTGTGCTTTTTTCGACATTGTTACATTCCTCTGTTTAAGGTCCTTCAAAAGTGCATTTGGGACACTTAAAAGGTCGTGCAAAGGTTCTACATCGCTCACATCTGTAAATCATTATGTCTCCGCAATTTGGGCAACTGAAGCTTACCCCATTTTCATAGGGCGCAATCATTTTCCCACATCCATTACATACTTCTTGATCATATGACATGATTAATCATTCATTAAGCAATCTTGACTTAGAATGATCGTGCATAATATTCACTTATTTAGAAACTTTTCGATTCGAAAATGAACAATAGCTAAACTAAAAAAGCTAGAAGAGAACAACATAATATAGATCGCAAATTCAATGATGACCATGTCGTTCAATCGCACAATAAAATACTTCAAATCTATCCGAGCATATGTAGAATGCACGATATGCGGAGAAGTTGTCGGAATTGATATAAATAAAGATGAAATCCGTGAAGGATTGAAACTAGGAGGGATGTATATCTACAAGCATAGACATCTCAATAGACATTCCGATCCCACAAATCCAAATGATTACTCAAATATTGAACATACTACAGCGGTATATATCAATCAAGATCATATAGTTAAACAAGTGGAATCCTACCATGGAGAATCTGCACTTGCTATGGAAGTAATTGACGAAGGAACCCGAATTCCGGTTCGGAAAAAGGAAGTTCAACCAATGTGGGTACAGCTTGGAATGGTGACACATGAGGAATATAAAATTCTTCAATTATGTGATGGAGATCATACACTTGCTACCATTTCAGAAATTGTGAGCATTCCATTAACCGAACTTGAGGGAAAAATCGATAACTTAAGAGAAAAAGATTTAATCTCTATTGTAGTACGACGTACATAATTTTAATTTTATTTTTCCCGTACACTCTCATTTTTAAAAAATAGGAAGATCTGGTATAGATCCATCAACATTCTTGTTCTATATGTGAATTTTGAGAAAATTTATTTTTGTTGGTGTTTATGGGTAGT
>JAEOUK010000577.1 GCA_016839385.1 Promethearchaeota archaeon | reverse complement strand
CCCACCCCATAACCAAGGAGAACCATCAGTGCAACCTCGCTGCGTAGCATGGCTACCTATCCTTATAGACGAAAAGGATAAAGATGGAAAAGAAACCAAATCGGAACATAAAATCGCAGTTGCTAAGGCATTTGATGACCGTATCGGGGTGTTTATAGGTTTGGAAATAATGCGTAGGCTAAAAGAGGAAAACATTAGTCATCCCAATCAAGTATATTTTGCATCAACTACTCAAGAAGAAGTTGGATTGAGAGGGGCGCGTACCGCAGCTCAACTAATCCAACCCGATTTAGGATTTTCGTTAGATATAACTCCTGCAAAAGATGTACCAGGTTGGCCAGAAAAAGGACATGAGATAGGCAGAGGAGTCATTCTGCATGCAAAGGATGGATCGATGATTGCTAATCCTCAACTTCGGAAATTTACTGTAGAACTCGCTGAAGAAAAGGGCATTGAATTTCAAGATGGATTTTTGGGTTTTGGAGGAACTGACGCTGGTATTATTCATGTTACAGGGATTGGAGCACCTTCTCTGTTCATAGGTATTCCAACTCGTTACGGACATTCTCCACGTGCTATGATAGATTTGAACGATGTTGAGAATGCAGTAAATTTAATGATTGAAATGATAAAGAAATTCGACACAGAAACCGTCGAAAGCTTCACAAAACTATAAAGTGGTTAGGTCCAGCAGAGGATTTAATTACTTCTTTTTATCTATTTTAGTTACATATCATGACTCCTAAAAAAAGTAATATTCACGTAGTTTTTATCGGTAAACCTCAAGAAGAAGCTGGGTGGCCATTCATGGGCTTTGATAATGAAAGTTTTATCAAAACTATAACTGACCCCTTAAAGGAGAAATATCCGAACGTGAATTTTACAAAATCATCTATAATTACTTCACAAGACGAGAAAGCTGTTAAGTTGAATCAAAACTTTATTCAAAATTCGGATGCGTGTATTATTTTTACAATTGGGCATCTTGGGGACCCAAAACTGATTGAATATTCACTAGAAGTGATTAGATTCAAGAGAATTCCAATAATACTAGCGAATTTCATATATATGGGAGATCACTCGTTTTTAAAAATATATACTGCTATAAAAGGAGAGAATTTACCCATACTTACAATTTCCTCGAGAAAATTAGAAGATTTTTTCCCCCAAATCGATATATTAATCGACTTATTAAAAATTAAAGGAAAACGAGCACTTCTCTATGCTAGTGATGATCCCAATATTAATTGGGACATAATCCTTAAACTCCAAGGTCCAGAGCTAGAGAGAATTTTAGATAAGCATCCTAAATTTGTCCAAAATATTAAGGCAATGAAAGATGAAGACGCTCAATTTTTTACCGACCATGAAGGACAGGACCAAGCTCATCAATGGCGTAAAAATGAAGAACTTTATGCAGAAATACTTCAATCAGTATTCGGAGTGACTTTGATAAGAGAAAATCCAGAAGAAATTATTTCATACTACGATAAAGTGTCAGATGATGATGCATCTAAAATTGCAGAAAAATGGATTAAAGGAGCAACAAATGTCAAACCCACTGAAAAGACTATACTAAATGCTGCGAAATTATATTTAGCTTTTAAGCAAATTTTAATTGACAAGAAATGCGATATTTTTGCACCTGATTGTGGAACTTTATTGTTAACGGGACGATTGCCTGCATATCCTTGCATGGGTTTTTTCGAATTAGTTAATGACTCGAAATACGGCGTATGTGAGTCTGACATGGATTGTTTAGTCAGTTATTTGTTTGGATTATCACTCACAAATCGCCCAGGATTTGTATCGAATCATAGTCTTGATACGAAAAGAAATCAAGTTACATATCTGCACTGCATTTGTTCAAATAAACCGTTTGGTCCAGATGGAGCGACTTGTAACTATGACATCTGGTATCATGGGGAAACAGCAATCTTAGGAGCATCTCCCAGAGTAGAATATCCAATTGGTGAATATTTAACGTCAATTAAGATCAGTGTGTTCGAGAAGAAAATCGCAATTAGAACTGGAAAAATTGTAGAAAATATTGTAGATGAAAAAGCTTGCACAACAAAGATCCTTGTGGAAAGTAATGTAAAAAAAATACTGGAAAATTACGACTGGGGAGCATTTGGTTGGCATCGAGTCTCTTTTTTGGGAGATTGGAGAGAAATTTTTATCCAAGGAGCTAAATTATTAGGATTAGAAGTTGTGGAAGCAGATAAATAGAGTAGTGTTTTTTTTTCAGATTTTTTATTCCTTAATTTTCTTTGGTTTAGGTTCACGTAAATGCCTACCTCGTATCCATTCAAAGGTTAAGTTATCTCCCGTTTTTGTTCGTAAATTCGCTAATCTTTCTTTCATATCTTTTAGAATTTCCTTACATTCCTCTTTAAAGACTAGATTATCCAATTCAAAGGGATCTTCGTTCAGATTATATAATTCATCCATATCATTCTCATTAAAGATATATTTGTAACCAGATTCATCAAGGAGCACTCTCCCGAAGTGTGATTTGAAATTTCCATATGTTTGAGTCATCATCTCTTTTCGCCATTTGGTTTTAGGATTTTTAAGAAGCGGAAATAAACTGGTTCCATCTACTCTTTCAGAGAATGCTGTACCCGCAGCATCAAGAATTGTTGGTCCGTAATCTATATTTGAGACTAATTTTTCACATTTTATACCTGGTTTAATTAATCCGGGATATCTAATTGCGAGTGGTGTTCGTAAAAGTTCTTCTGGCATATATGCTTCTTTGTCAAAATGCCCACCATGACATCCCAAACCATCTCCATGATCTGAAGTCCAAAATAAAAGCATATTATCTTCTAATCCCAATTCTTTTATTGCATCTATGACCAATCCAGCCGCCTCATCTGCCATACTTTGTTGAGCATAATGAAACCCGATTATTTCTCGAAAAGTTCGCCAAGACACTCGATTAGGAATTGTAAGTTTCCAATTTTCCCCCATAGGGGGATTCAATTCGACTTTATAAATATCTGGTTTAGTGCCCAAATCTTCCGTGAAACTTGGTGACATCAAAATTTTCCTTGGTGGATATAAATCGAGAAACTCTTGGGTGACATAATAAGGAGCGTGAGGTGCATAAAAATCCAAACGTAAATGGAATGGTTTAATTATCCCTTTTTTCCTTACCTTAGCAATTTGCTTCAATTTTTTGATAACTAAGTACGCATAGAAATAGGTTTCGTGCGTTTCTTTTGGAGTAGTCATTAATCCACAGATATGCTCATGATTTATGGGAAAAATGGGATTATATTTCTCTCCAATGTGAATTCCGTATTGCTCTTGCATATGTTCAGGAATCATTACATAAGTAATTTCTATTTCAATTGGGGGTAAATTTTTTTCTTTGAGATATTCTTTATATTCTTCAGTAATATAGGGGTTGCCAAATCTTGGATAACTAACTCCCTCACATCCAAAATTATGAGCTGTTCCTGTTCCAGCATGCCATTTACCGTAATAAAAGAGATCGTAACCGTTTTCTGTTAATTTCTCGAAATAGGTTTCCTTATCATATGAATGATGAGTCTCATTTTTTATTTCCTTATGATTGTGAGGGTACAGACCAGTCATAATTGTTCTTCTTGCAGGACCACATAAGGGTACGCAGGTATATGCGTGCGTGAATTCAATTCCTTCGGAAGCAACCTTATAAAAATTAGGTTTGCGGATCGGAATGGATCCAATCTGCTGTCCATGACCATAAAACGACTGGTGGTCTTCTAGAATGAAAACAATATCTGGT
>JAEOUK010000576.1 GCA_016839385.1 Promethearchaeota archaeon | reverse complement strand
TTGGTTCGGATTAACAAAATATAAACATTTCAAAGATTTAGTTTTACAAGATTTTCCCATATTAACTTGTAATTAACTGGATGATGAATCCTTTATCGCTAATTAAAATGAGATATTCTTGATATAATTCTCTAAAAAGAACTACTTGCGCAATTAATTCAAGATTTTTATACTCACAGACATTTAGCCTTGAAGGTGCATTATATATAGAATTAATTTCAATAAAATCATGGGGGGGTTATTTTACCATCCAGATCCCATAAATCCTCCCAACATTGCCCTTCTTTCCAAAGAAATACTTGACCTTTAATCAAACGACAGTTTTTATCCATTTTTTTAATCTCTAACATATCTTGATTACTTAATGGAGCTCCCGTTAAGCACTCTAAATTTGAGCGAATATGATTTCTATTGGTAGAAAATGGAATCGGAATATGACCATTTTGCACTGCCCATTTCAGAGCCACTTGAGCTGGATGTAGATTGTGACGTTTTGCAATTTGTAACAATGCAGGATCCATTAAATCCACAGTGTCATCAATTGTTTTGTCTCGTTCAGGTCGATTTGGACTACCTAATGGTGAATAACCTATCGGTAAAATATCATGATACTTGAGAAATGCAAATAAATCGATTTGTTGGAAATGGGGATGTAATTCCATTTGATTACAAAATGGCTTGATTTTAAAATCTTGATGTCGTAACATTTCCTCTAATTTTGGAACTGTCATGTTGGAAACACCTATTTGGTTCACTAGCCCCATCTCTACTAGCGATTCCATCTGCCTCCAAGTATTCATGAAATCTCTGATAAGAAATGGTTTAGAGTCCGTAGAACGAGCGTGAACGTCTACACCTGGTTCATGATGGTTAGGAAACGGCCAATGTACTAAGTATAAATCCAAGTATTCAATCTGGAGGTTTTTTAATGTTCGCTTGCATGCTTCTACCACCGCATGATGATGGTTATTCCAAACTTTTGATGTAATCCATAACTCTTTCCGTTTGATTAAACCACTCGCTAATATCTCTTGAATAACTTCCCCAATTTCATGTTCGTTTCCATAAACTTCTGCACAATCGATATGTCGAAAACCCAATGAAATCGCTTGTTTTACAGCGTTTGCGACTGTTTTAGCATTTGCATGGTCTGAACCAAACGTTCCGAACCCGATTCCAGGAATTTCGATACCCTTATGTGTAATTTTTGGGAGTTTCTCTTGTTGAATTGCATCCTTCGCAATTTTAAACATTGCAAATCCTCCTAAATTCAGATAATGCGTGTATTGAATCTATATTCCATTATCCCTCATTCTCGAAATTTAATTTACTTTCTCATTTTCATAAGTCGAATTCGATACATCCTCATCGATCGCTTTTTTAATCCAGAAATTCACATCAATATTGGTAGATCGAAAGGTGGACACATTGAAGGATTTTATATATACTGGTCTCGATAAAAGAGAAATTTCATTTCCCTTAGGCGGAATTGGCTCTGGTTGTATTGGGTTATCTGGAAATGGTCGATTTCGTGAATGGGAAATCTTTAACAGACCAAATAAAGAGGGAATGAATGGTTTCAGTCATTTTGCGATTAAAGCAGAATCAAATGGAAGAGTATTAGATGCTCGAGTTTTAAACGGGGAATTCGAAAAGTCTTATGTTGGTGAAGGAAAACGCCAATATGATGGGATTGGATTCGGAGTTTCTGCCAATTCCATGGCAGGTATTCCTCATTTTAATGATGTTGACTTTAAAGGAGAATTTCCGATTGCAGAATTAAATTTTAAGGATGAGGAATTTCCTGGAAGAATTACTATGACTGCATTCAACCCTTTCATTCCATTAAATGAAGACGACTCTTCCATACCAGGAGCATTTTTTGAGTTCAATATTGAGAATCCTTCTGATCAAGAAATCACCTATACTCTATGTTTAACTGTTAGAAATCCAAATTCGCCAGTAGGAATTGACAACCAATTTTGCATTCAGGATGGATTCTATATGATGAAGTTATTAAACACTCAACTAAGAAAAAATCATGTAAAATTTGGAGATTTAACCATTGGAACAGATGCTAAAGAGGTAAGCTATCAACAGAATTGGTTTGCAGGAGACTGGTTTGATGGTTTGAACGTTTTTTGGAACGATTTCACAACAATTGGGAGACTTAAGAATCGAAAAATTCAGTTTCCGAATTCAATGAATTTCATCAAGAAAATAATGCGTATTCGATCATCAAGCGAACCCCACGCATCAGTTGCAGCGCATTTGATAATACCAGCTAAAAATTCAGGTAAGGTGCGATTCATTATCACATGGTCCTTTCCGAATTGTTATAACTATCAGAGATTTCCTGCACGTGGCATTATTAATGAATTTAGAAAAAGAAAACCGAATTTTCTAACTTCAGAGAAAATAGATTTACCCGATATGGATGAATATTTGACTAGATGGAGTCGCCCGGTAACTTGGAAGAATTATTATGCTATATTATTTGAAAATTCCACCTCTAGTGCACTATATAGTCTGAAAAACTGGGATCGATTGTATCAAGATACATTAATGTTTAAAGATGCATTATTTTCCTCAACTGTTCCTAATGTCGTATTAGATGCTATTTCTGCAAATATTTCAACATTAAAGACTCCAACAGTACTTAGACTAGAAGATGGAAGTTTTTGGGGTTGGGAAGGCACAAATGCGACTGCGGGATGTTGCCCAGGCAGTTGCACCCACGTATGGAATTATGCATATGTTCTTCCTTTCTTATTTTCCAATCTGGAACGCTCAATGCGAGATCTGGACTATAAATACAATTTAAAGCCAACAGGAGAAATGGTATTTCGACTCACCCTTCCGCTTCGAAAAGGAGGTTTAATGAAGAAACTCATCACGTTTGATGTACCTTGTTGTGACGGACAATTTGGTGGAATAATTAAGGCATACAGGGACTGGAAGATATCCGGAGATACTCAATGGTTGAAAACTCACTGGGAATCCATAAAAAAATCACTTGAATTTGCTTGGTCAGAAAAAAATAGGTTTCTATGGGATAAAGACAAAGATGGTGTCTTGGAAGGACGCCAACATCATACGCTAGACGTGGAAGCATTTGGACCGAACTCCTATTTAACTGGTTTCTATCTTGCTGCATTGAAAGCAGCTTCAGAAATAGCTGCACATCTTGGGGAACACAAAAAATCCAAAGAATACATGGACTTATTTAAACGAGGAAAGGCATGGGTGGATAAGAATCTATTCAATGGGGAATACTATTTTCATAAAATTGATTTAGAGGATAAATCCATTTTAGATCCTTACAACGCTCATAAACAATACTGGAATGAAGAAGCAGGAGAAATTAAATATCAATTGGGAGAAGCATGCCATATTGATCAAGTTCTCGCTCAATGGCACGCAAATCTGGTTGGATTGGGGGAAATTTTTGATAATAAACAGACAAGATCTGCACTTAGATCAATTTATAAATACAATTTCAAACAAACTCTCAAAAAACATTTCAATCCGTGCAGAGTATTTGCTTTGGAAAAAGAGGGTGGTTTAGTTATTGCAGAATGGCCTGACGTTAAGAAACGTCCTGTGATTGCTACACCATATGCTGAGGAAGTGATGGCAGGATTCGAATACCAAGCAGCAATACATATGATCCAAGAAGGTATGATTGATGAGGGCTTAGAAGTAGTTAAGACTATTAGAAAAAGATACACAGGTGAGAAACGCAATCCTTGGAGTGAAATTGAATGTGGAAGTAATTATGCACGTTCAATGGCTAGCTATGGTTTATTATTAGCTTATAGTGGATTTGAATATAATTTAGTTGATGGCATGATAGGATTTAATCCAATAACTAAAGATAGGCATTTCCGGAGTTTTTGGTCCTTAGGAACAGGATGGGGTGAATTTGAAATGGATGAAAATCAAATAGAGTTGAGATTGAATCAAGGAGCACTTAAATTGAGAAAAGTCCATTTTCCATTCTTAGAAACAAAATTCAAATCTATTGAATTGGGTTCTATTCCTCTTGATTATGAAATAGAAAATGGAAATATTCAGTTCAAAACTGAGATAGAAATTACTCCTGAAAACTCCCTAAAATTCAAATTCCTTTAGTTTTTTTTGAAAGCATCAGTTATATCAATCAAATTTGATAATACCTTCCGATTTCGGTATAAACAAGACAGGAATTACAGCAAGGATGGAAAGGATACCTCCTATTATGAAAATATGGGGTGTGGGAATATCTGTTATACTTCCAATGGTTATGCCCCATCTATCTATTGCAGCAGCACCTATAAAAGGACCTACGACCATAGGAATTAGAACCATGAAAATCATTCTTATTCCTTGAAATTTTCCAACCTCTCTATCCGGATATTTATCCAACAACCAACCCCCATGGGCGATTGAAGTTACTACAGAAGTAACAGATGCTATAAAATACATAACAAATACCAAAATTCTGATTGAAGCACTATGGGATATAAAGAACGCTAAGATTCCTGTACAAATTGTGAATAAAGAGTTAAATATCGTTCCAAACAATAATAGGGGTTTTCGATTGAATTTATGACTGATTAGACCAAATATTATGAATAAAATAATAAGAGATACAATGTAAATTGCAAGATAAAAACTCATTTCACTTTTTGAAAACCCAACATAATTTTCCAAAAAGATCAAAATATAAGGAAAATACACTTGACCTGCAATACCCCCTAGTGCCATATTCAAAAAAAGCAAGAATAAGGTTCGATTTTCTCTCAAAAGTTTCGGTTTAAAAAGATCTAGTAATTCTTTCCCAAAAGATCTCTTGATTTGTGCCACATCCTTAAAATTTGGAGCCGAAGGAATTAAAATTAATGACATAACACCAGTTAATGTTACAAATCCTCCTAATGCATAAAAAAATATGAAATACCCATATGAATCAATAATAAAACCTGCTGCGACAATAGCAATTGCATTTGCTAAATATCCTGAGACATTATTTAGACTTTGAATTCGATTTCGATTACTGGACAAGCTAATATCCCTTAACCACGCATTATATGCAGCATCATTACTTGTGCTGCCAAAAAACGTCATAACTGCATCAGTGATTACGACGAATACGACAGCTACCCCGATATTTTGAATCCATTCAATCATTGGATAAATAGCTGTTATAATACCCCATAGTATATATCCAATTACGATATAAGGCTTTCTTTTCCCCCATTTTCCATACGTTCTATCACTTAAAGCCCCCATTAGCAATGTTGTCACCATGGCAGTAACTGCACTAACGGCAACCATCCAAGCAACAGGTTTTGGATTAGTCGTTATTCTGTCAAAAACAAAAGTATTAAACCAGGAATTCTCCACTGCCCATGCTATTTGTCCTGCAGTACCGACCCATAATATGGCAAGTACATTTTGAAATCCAATTCGAGCAACTTTTTTTCGTTCAGTTTGAGAATTGGTTGGAGAATTCATACTATGAATTCGAATAGGATGTTTTTAATAGTATTCTTGAAAATTAATCAATTTTAAGACAGATCTGATTGATGAAATTGCGATTAGTTTTTTTCGATCACAATTATAATAATGACAATCAAAAAATGGATGATTTTGATGGAACCAATTGACAAGAATCTCAAATTATGGTCCAAAAAGTCGACACGAAAGTGGACTGAAGCCTATATGATTGGGAATGGGACGTTAGGAGCTATGATTTTCGGAAGAACAACCAAAGAACGTATCCAATTCAATGAGGACACTCTTTGGGCTGGTTTTCCTCGAGATTACACCAGATCAAGCGCTTTTGAGAATTTAGAAGAAGCACGTAATTTAATATTCAATGGAAATTACCAAAAAGCTCAGAATTTAATTGAACAAGAAATGGTTGGGGAGAAAGGACAACCCTATCTAACATTATCTGATTTATATATTAAATTCAACCACAGAAGAGCGAAGAATTATGTTAGGGATTTAAATTTAAATACTGCAATTGCATCCGTCGAATATAATTGTAATGCTTCAACCTTTAATCGCGAAATTTTTGCTTCGTATCCAGATTCCATCATCATCATTCGCTTAACTTCTTCAATTCCGGGAGATCTAGAATTTACACTTGAATATTCAAGTAAAATCAATCACCAGACTAGTATTGAACGATTAGGGGAAAATTGGGCAATTACTCTATCTGGAAGAGCTCCGAGCTATGTTGATCCCTATTCTATTAATGGAAAAATCGTCTATGAATCTGAAAAAGGTATGCGATTTCATTCAAAGATTATTGTGAAGCAATGCGATGGTATCATTTCTGAGGAAAAAGGTAAACTGTGTATCCATAATGCGTCAGTATGCGAACTTATAATGGTTGCAGCAACTAGCTTTAATGGATTCGACAAAGATCCTTATAAAGACGGCAAAGATGAAATTCAGAATTGCCTTGATACATGGAATGCAGTGAAATCCAAATCGTATAATCAAATTAAAGAAGACCATCTGAAAGATTATCAAAGATTATTCGATAGGGTTCAATTCTCATTAGGTGATAGTAAATTCACGTCCCTTCCAACTAACTTAAGGTTAAACCGATTACAGAATTTTAAGGGTAAATATCCGATAGTCGCTTATCTTATCCAAGCAATAAAGAAGAAGTTACTAAAAAATAAATATCGTGAAATAGCTGGATTTCATCAAGCTCATGAGAACTTTGATGATTTAGGTATCATCAGTTTGTATTTTCATTTCGGTAGATATCTAATGATCTCTAGTTCTCGACCAGGATCTCAGCCAATTAATCTACAAGGTATTTGGAATGATAAAATTCGAGCACCTTGGGGTTCTAACTATACGACAAACATTAATACTGAGATGAATTATTGGCCAGTGGAAATGATAAACCTTCCAGAATGTTTTGAACCTCTTCAACGGATGATGATGGAGCTATCCTCCAATGGAAAACGTACGGCTAAAATAAACTATGGTTCTTCGGGATGGGTCTTGCATCACAATTCAAATATTTGGAGAATGACGGAACCCTCATTTGGAGATGCATGTTGGGCATATTGGCCTTTAGGTGCTGGTTGGCTGTCAATGAACGTCTGGGATCATTTCCTATTCACTAAGGACCTTAGTTATCTTAAAGAAATT
>JAEOUK010000575.1 GCA_016839385.1 Promethearchaeota archaeon | reverse complement strand
TAAAGATCAAACCAAGAAAAGTTAAAAAAATGACAACGTCAAAAATCATGAAAGAATCGGTATTAGCGGTTATTGAAGAAGAGGATTTAAGAAAATTGGAGGAATTAAATAATCCAAAAGTAATGAATGTGGTAAATGAATTTATCGATATCTGTAAGCCTGCTAAAGTCAAGGTTATAACAGATTCTAAAGAAGATATTGAATTTGTAAGACAAAAAGCGATTGAACTTAATGAAGAAATGAAGCTGGATTTAGAAGGACACACTATTCATTTTGATGGATTTGTAAATATGAGCGATCATGATCAAGCACGTGATAAAGACAATACGAAAGTGCTTATTCCTAAAGGAGGATATCATCCGCCGGCAATCAATACGGTTGAACGAGAAGAGGGGTTGAAAGAACTCTTCGAGATCATGGAGGGGTGTATGGAAGGACATGAATGTGTAATTAGGTTTTTCTGTCTTGGACCAAAGAATTCCAAGTTTTCCATTTTAGCGCTCCAACTTACAGATTCCTATTATGTTGCCCATTCGGAAGATCTATTATATCGAACGGCCTATGAAGATTTCAAAAAGCTGGAAGGCTCAGACAACTTTTATTATTTCATTCATTCATCTGGGGAATTAACGGATAATCCTCCGGTCACTAAAAATCTTGATAAAAGACGCGTTTTTATGGATTTAGAGGAAAATAGGGTTCTTACCATTAATAATCAATATGCAGGAAATAGTTTAGGGCTTAAAAAATTAGCTTTACGTCTTGCCATCAATCAGGCGAACAATGAAGATTGGCTTGCTGAGCATTATTTTATCTTAGGAGTACATCCTAAAGGAAAAAGCCGAGTTTCTTATTTCTGTGGAGCGTATCCATCCGCTTGCGGGAAAACCTCGACGGCAATGCTTCCTGGGCAAACCATTGTGGGAGATGATATTGCCTATCTTAGAAAATGGGAAGATGGGTATGCACATGCAGCAAATATTGAGCAAGGAATTTTTGGCATTATTAAGGACGTAAATCCGGATGATGATCCTATCATTTATGAGGCGCTTATTAGTCCACGAGAGACTATCTTTTCAAACGTTTTAGTTGAGCAAGGTCATCCCTACTGGATAGGTATGGGCAAGGCAGTTCCTAAAAAAGGAGTGAACTTTTCTGGTAAATGGACTCGAGGGAAAAAAGATGAAAATGGAAAAGAAATCCCCCACGCTCATCCTAATGCGCGTTATACCATTCGAATTGAAGAATTAGCGAATGCCGATCTCAACTTACATACTCCTGAAGGGGTTCCTGTCGAGGGCATCTTTTATGGTGGCAGAGACAGTGATACCATGCCTCCTGTATTAGAAGCATTGAATTGGGATCATGGAGTGTTTCTGGGAGCTACCATCGAGTCAGAAACCACTTCCGCAACTCTCGGGGCAGAAGGAGTACGTTCAAAACAACCAATGGCGAACTTAGATTTTATTGTGGTACCTTTAGGGAAATATTTAGAACACCATAAAAAATTCGGAGATAGTCTAATAGCCTGTCCAAAGGTATTCGCTACCAATTATTTCTTGAAAAATACAGAAGGAAAATATCTTAACGGTATGCTGGACAAATTAATCTGGGTAATCTGGTCTGAAGGACGTGCACATCATGAATATGACGCTTATGAGACTCCCGTTGGATATATTCCTAACTATCCCGATCTAAGAGATTTATTCAAGGAATATCTTGACAAAAATTATACTAAGAAAGAATATGAAGAACAATTTAGTATTCGCACTGCAAAATTAATAGCTAAATTAGATAGGGCAGAAGAATTCTTCAAAAACGCAAAATTTATTCCGGAATTTTTCTGGAACGTACTAGAAGAACAACGCTCTGGTCTTAAAACACTGCAAGAGAAACATGAAAAGGATGATATTTCTCCTTTTGAACTATAATCTTACTTTTATTTTAATTTATTAGCTATATTTTTTTATTTATCCTTTCCTAATCTATCTCATGATATTAGCATCAGGTCAAGGGATTTCCTATTCGGTAGCTGAATTTAATACTATAGTTACCATGTTAGGGTGTTTATGTGCAACGGTGCAATTAGCCACCGGTTGGTATGCTGCATATAATAAGAAAAAGATTGGTCTACTTAAGATGAATGATACCCTTTTCCGTGCCCACCGTGCTTTCGGGGGCTTCGCTACAACCTTATACTTTTTAGGACTTTTCGCAGGTATAACGGGCTTTATTGGAGCTATTTTCTTCAATTATCCTCCATTTGAAGGGGGTGATACTAGCTTTAATATTCACGTCTGGCCTAGCTTTCCAGTTATGGTGATAATAATTTACAAAACCTATATATCATATTTCAAGAAACCCGCTATATACAAAAAAGGAAAATGGCTTGGCATTGCCACTTTTGTAGCTTGGGCATTTACATGGATATCATCAGCCTTTTCATACTATATTCGTACTACTCCAGCTAATCCTCAGCATCCTCCGCCAACTTATTTATTACCAATAGAGCTAATATGGCTTCAAATTATCATGCCTTTTATAATTGGAGTTCTTATTGCAATCCCTATTTTGATTTCTGCAGATAAAATCGAAAAAGAAAAGGAGCGTAAGAAACAAGCAAGTTCTAAGGCTTAAATAACTAAAGTCTGTGGCCACAGTTTTTACATACTAAGCTAGTTCCCGGATTAATCGTGGAGCAAAAGGGACAAAATACGACAGAAACTTCCTTTCGTTTTTTCTTTTGTTTCTTTTCTTCAGGTTGAGGTTGAGGGATTGATGCTAATGTTGGATGGCGCTTTGGAGCAAGTTGTTGTGGCCTTGGTCCTGCTTGTAATCTGGGACCAGTTTGAGGGGGAGTTTGTGGTTTGGGTTGAGGCTGAGGAATAGGTTCAAGCTTTCGTTCTTCGGGCTTAGTTGTAGGAATAGGCTGTAATTGACTTAATTCTGGGGCAGAGAAGGATATACCTGGTTTTGGTCGAGCAGGAACACGAAATGATATATCTCCTAAGGAAGCATTTTCCAAATCTCCATCGAATTCACCAAATACAATTTCATCATCAAAATCACCGTATTCATCCATAGACACCGCTAATGGATCCACTTCTTGCACTACTTTTGGTTTATTCCTTGCTTCTAATTCTCGCAAATAGGAGACGAGATCTAATTTTTGTCCAATTTCTGGAGCTGGTTCTTTTCCTTCTTGAACAATTGCTACAAATTCTTGATTTAATTTCACAAGATTAAAACATTGATGACAGCGGAATACATAAGGCATTCCTATATTAGAAGTCTTGGCCCAATGAGCCCAACAAGACATATGTGCAATGGTCTCACAATTTGGGCATTGAACAACTGTTTTGTCATCCTTTTTAAAGCAAATAGAGCATGTTTCCGAGCTAACTAAAATCCTTGGATCATCAGCTAAATTTTCATAAAAAGGTTGATTTTCTATTCTAATTGAATGACTTCCAGAGGAACTAAAAGCTCTATCTTGTGGTAACATCTTTTTGTCAGCAAGGTTCTGGAGCGTTTCGTATAATACCTTTGGTGATTTAATATCAAAGATATCTCCACCGTATCTTTTTGCTAATTGCAGTAATTTGACATCTTCTGCAGGATCATCAGTCCCTATTCTTAAAACATCTAAAAAGAAAGGCATATCTTTTACTTTATCAAGCAATTCTATAAGTACTTGCATATATTGGTCCGGAATGTCTAATGATCCTCTATCTGTAAAGATAATTAAGCGAAATGCCTTATCCGAAATTTTTTTATATACATCAATTATAAATGTAGCTGCGACAAACATTCCTCCTGCAATATTCGCTCTCACAAGATTTTTTTCATTATCTTTCAATAGGTCAAGCAACATT
>JAEOUK010000574.1 GCA_016839385.1 Promethearchaeota archaeon | reverse complement strand
TCTTAATTTCAAGGGCTTCTTGTAAAAGTAAAATCTTCGCATTTTCAACTCGTTTATTCATACTAGGGTTGACTACCTCTTTATCAAGGATAATTCCTTGAATGAGTTCTGTATCTTCGACTGATTCTCCTTCCTTCTTTTGGATTTGGATTTTATCTAAATCCACGAATAAGGAATCGTCTTTTTCTTCTACAACGCTTAATGCAGCTTTTACTGCAATTTCAGCAATTTTGTCTTTGCTTTCATTAATGATCTTACTCGACATAGAAGTCATTGCTGCTTGTGTCAGGATTTTCTTATCTTTAGGATCCACCTTTGAACCGATCTTATCAAGGATTTCTAAAGCTTTTTCAGCTGCTTTTTGGAATCCTTCGGTAATTATTGTTGGATGAATCTTTTGTTCTAAAAGTTTTCCTGCTCGTTTTAATAATTCGCCAGTCAAAACAACTGCTGATGTAGTTCCATCTCCTACTTCCTCATCTTGTGTTTTAGCAACTTCCACAATCATCTTAGCTGCTGGATGTTGTACATCAATTTCTTTTAGGATAGTGGCTCCGTCATTAGTAATTGTGACATCTCCGAATTGATCGACCAACATTTTATCCATTCCTCGTGGTCCAAGGCTTGTTCGGACTGCCTCTGCAATTACTTTTGCTGCTGCAATATTATTCTGCTGAGCATTTTTACCTTGTTGTCTTTCTGAACCTTCTTTTAATAAAAGAACAGGTTGTCCGCCTAAACTCATGATTTTTCACTTTATTATATTTAAAGAAGTTTAAGTCAAAACTACATCACATAGTTAAAAAATTTTATGCGATTAATCAAATATATTTAATGTGCAATACAGATGGGAAATACGACCCATTGATCAGATCCCAGAAAATTTTGATAATTTTTTATCTGATTAGTCTGTCGTGAAAAAAATAAATCATCAACACTCCTTTTTGACTAACTAGTGTTAATAAAAACATAACAAAAGTGTTCAAATATCGGTATAGCCAATCATGATCATTAAATGGAATAGAGCAAGCGAGATATAATGGTGAAAAGAATACCGCTACACGCCAAACATGTAGAATTTGGCGCAAAAATGATTGAATTTGCAGGATACCATATGCCTGTATACTATGAAAAGACTGGACTAATAACAGAACATCTCAATGTTCGAAAGAACGTCGGAATTTTTGACATCACTCATATGGGGGAAGTGATTATTGAGGGACCTGATGCAAAACCATTCTTACAATATGTATTCACAAACGATCTTAATTTGCTATATGATGGGAAATCGCAATACGGGTGTTTTTGTTACGAAAATGGCACTACAATTGAAGATTCTTTTAATTATCAGCATTCAGAAACAAAATATAGGATAATTATAAATGCTTCAAACCGAGATAAAGATATAGATTGGTTAAATAAGCAAATTGAAAAAAGAGAATTTAATGTTCGATTGAAAGACCTTTCAAATTTGCGTGGTAGATATGCAATACAAGGTCCAAAATCTCTGGAAGTACTCGATCCATTGCTTTCTGATAGCATCAAAGACCTTAAACGATTTCACTTCTTGGAAACGCAATTATTAGGTGCAGAGGTTTTTATTGCTCAAACTGGATATACTGGAGAATTTGGATTTGAAATTTCCTTTGAAATTGCTGATGCAAAAAAAATTTGGGATGCAATTTTAGAATCTGGAAAGGAATACGGAATTATGCCAATTGGTTTAGGCGCAAGAGACACCTTGCGCCTAGAAGCGTGTTTTTCCTTATATGGTCATGAATTAACAAATGAAATCACTCCTGTTGAAGCAGGTATTGGTTTTGTTGTGAAACCCAAAGAGGGATTAGATTTCATCGGAAAAGAAGTATTAATCGATCAAAAAAATAATGGAACGAGACGTAAAATTGTTGGTTTCGAAGTTATTGAGAAAGGTATTGCTCGAGAGCATTATAAAGCATTTTCCTTAGAAGGGGAAGAAATTGGTTATGTGACTTCAGGCACTTTTTCTCCCTTATTAAAAAAGTCAATTGGATTAGTTATACTAAAAAATGAATTTAC
>JAEOUK010000573.1 GCA_016839385.1 Promethearchaeota archaeon | reverse complement strand
ATAACGCACCTAATGCGCATGGAATACCTGTACCCTCTCCCATAGCTTGTCCTTTACCAGCTCCCTCAGAAACAAGGTAGAAAATATATTTTCGATCTAATCCTCGTTCATTTTTTCCTGATACAACAATTTTCACACATCCTCGTTGTTCTCCAAAATTTGTCTCCTTGAGAATTTCGTTCCGTCTTTTAATGAGAAATTGTGTAGCAAAATCATGGGGGATAACTGGAATTCCATTCACAGTTATAGGGTCTCTAGAATCCATTCCTGCCCCGAAAATTGTTCTTGTAAGATTATAATATTCTTCTGGAAGAACTGTCCCTTTATTTGTGATCCTTTTCACTCCAGGGATCCATTTTGGCATAGTGATGGGCTCCGGATGGGGATAAGGGTAGACCTTATGTTTTCCCTCAATATTAATAAATTTAATTTCTTCGGTATAGGCTTCACTTTCCTTTTGGGTGAGATTTAACATTTTTCCATCTATGAACATAGGGACATCTTGTTTCATACAATAAATTCGATGTCCTATTACACCCGCTCCTTCCACGGGTTCTCCTCCATGAATGTGAAATAGGTCTATAGATTCGCATTCAGCCAGAATGCTTTTTGTGGTTGCAGCAAACGCGGCTAGAACATTGGTTATTCCAGGGCTAGATCCCATACCAATAAGTGCAGTGACCCCTTTTTCCTTAGCTTTCTCATCCAGTGCTAGAGCATCATATGTAGCGCCTGTATCGTCACATACATCAACGTAATTAATCCCTTCTTCAATCACTGTTTCAAGAATTTTCTTTTCGAATATATAATACGGTCCAATTGTATTTACAACAACATCCGCACCTTGAATCGCATTTCGAACACTTTCTATGTCATATGCATCCACTTTAACTGCGGATACCTTCTCTCCTAACTCAGTCGCTATTTTATTAGCGAGTTCGAGATTTATATCTGCAATGATCACTTCATCAACTTCCTTAGAATGTGCAAGTGTTTTAACTGAATGACGACCGACGGCACCACATCCTCCAAGAACTACAATTTTAGTCATATTTGGATCTCATTCTTGTTTGTTATTAAACTATCATTTCCATGATGGAAAAATTCAAATAGAGTGTAAAATTAAAAATCTTGACCACGTTCATACTGTAGTGGGAAACATCCGATCCCGTTCCGAACTCGGTAATTAAGCCACTTCAGGTCAACAGTAGTACTGCTTTCACCAGGAAGTGGGAATGGTTGAAATGTGGTCTTTAATTCTTTTTCCTTTTCTCGCAGAAATCTCTTCATATCTTAACGATTTTTCACGTAATCAAATTCTCTCGATACTTTTTGAAAATGAAATATCCTGCAAATCCCACTAGACCTACATTGACAACGATCAACAAGATAAATGTGTATGAAAAGGAAATCGTAAATTTCATTGTTGTTAACCAAGGAGTATACACATAGTTTTGAGCAAAATCATACGCGTAAAGGATATACGAGTAGGTTCCTGGTCTTAATTGTGGTATTTTCCCATCTACCCTCAGAAAATCGACATTATAGGGGATTTCATACAAATTATAAGTCTTAAAATCATTTTCAGTTAAAACTACAACACCACATGCGATCGAACCATATAGAGAATCGTTAATGGGAACTACGAATAGAATTTTATCATTGACAGTAGGTTTTCCAGGACCCATTGATACAGGTCCTGTAAAATACGGAATGTTTGTATCATTTACTACATGAATACCTCCGGTTCGGGGGATCATATTATGTGCCGTTATTGTGTAGGTATAGTCTTGGGTTCCATTAGGAAGCATCACAGTCACTACGCCATTCTCATCTGAGATATACCTATTGTATGCATTATCCTCTCCAACTAGGGTAATGCGTGCATTGGGAACTGGATTTTCGTCTTCATCTTGGATAATTCGTTCAATCACACTTCCTTCCTCATATATAGCCATTAATCCAAAAGTTTGATTTCGGAATCGTTTCGGATTTTGTGTGAAAATATCGACTTCAGGGTCTCCCAGCAAATTATATGTCAGAACATTCTTGCGCTCCCATTCAATCTTATGAATATTATAGGAGTTTCCCCATTCAGGATTATCTTGTAACCAGACTGAGTTAAGATACGATTTCCGCATTTCATTAAGAGTTTTTCCCTGTTGGGTGTGCCCATGCAAAAAGAATTCTTGGTAGAATAATCGTGCCATCCCTCGATTTAATTCGCAAAGATTACATGTGCTATATGTATCATTCACGTAATAATATGATAAACGCATTCCGCCGATATACCCGATTGCTCCCCCACGTTCGTTTTTAATCATCACCTCTCCCATGGAGTTATCTGAAGGCTGAACATCGAACATATTAGTTGAACATGCATCTGCATATACTAAAGAGGGCATCTCATAATTTTCTAAATTGTTCGCATCGCTGGATGTAAAAATTGTCGTTCCAACTCCATTAAATGAGGTGGGACTCCCATGTCCTGCAAAAAATACCATAGATTGTCCCAAATTGAACTCATTTTTGAAATCAGTTTGAGTTAAATTCGTTCCCCATTGTGTGGATTCAGCACGTAATGTATGATTGATGTTTCCTTCAACAGACTCTTCAATAATTTTATTAGCTAACCATACTTCTTGTTCTCCATCCGTATCACCCGTTGTTGGCAAATCTTGAATTGCTGCTGCCAAGAACATGCTATTCATCCATTCTCCAGGATTCTGGACGGTTTCATAATACAAGGTTTTATTGATCATAGACTCGATTTATTCAATGGAATTGCCTGGAAGTCTACCTACATGCACTTCGGGATTCCAATCAATTTCTTCTATCCTATTCTCTCGTGTTCCCTCCCCATAGATACCATCTCCATCTTCATCCCATGTTCCCGTTAAATCCGCATAGTAAAAATCGGTGGGTTTGTATTCATCACTTCCCCCATTTTCGTAATAGTTAGAACCTTCTTCCCGTAATACTCTGGTATCTGGATTATAAACCAACCGAGTTGGGATAAGATCGGTATCTCCTACTAGTAACACCCATTCAATTCCGTGCAACTCGTAATATTCTTTAATGCAATTCCGTAATTTTTCTGCTTCATCCCTTCCTGAATATTGCAGGTATGTTGTTTTATTGATTATCTTAGAAGGAACACCCTTTTGTGTTTTCCACTTGGATAGATTCGCAACTGCGTTTTCAAATCCATCAGGAACAATAAATAACATGTCAATCTGTTCTTCATACCATTCTTCTCGGTATCCTGGGTTGATTTCTTCTAGAATAGATTGATGTATTTTTTCGTAATCAATACCTGGTTGCCCATATGCGAAATTGATTTGGTTGACTGAAACAGAGCCAATTAGACTGACAAGAAGAATCCCTAGTACAATTGATTTAATCCAAACTCT
>JAEOUK010000572.1 GCA_016839385.1 Promethearchaeota archaeon | reverse complement strand
TTGCAATTCGTTTATCAAAAAAGGCACCGTATGCCATCGCATTTAATATGGGGTATTTTGCGAAACCCACTTTGACAGGTCGATGTAAATGAACTCTTCCACTAACCTCTAAAACAAGTTTTTGTAAATGAATGTATTGCTTTTTTTCTAATTCTAATTGTTTTCGTAGTTCTTTATCAGTTTCTCGCTGCAATTGCACGTCAATTTTATGGATTTGCTTAGTAACGCGTTTAATTCCCAGCATCATATCTAATATTGGTCCCGAAATCGCGTACACTAACCAGTTAGCAATTATTAAACCGATATAAACAATTAATCTCTGTTCGGTTGTTGTAAGACCTCCTTGCCAAGTTAATGATATAGTGCGAACCGCTAACCATGCAATTATGTAGAGAAACATTGTGAGATATTCTGGGCTCATAAACCGCAAGACAACAATATATTTTCTGCCGAATAAAGCAAATCCGAGTATAAGAATAATCCAAATCGCGAATGAAAATGCTGAATCCCGAATAACCCAATTGAGTTTTCCTCCTTCTTCTATTAAAATGCCAAAATCATGTAATATACTATTAACCAGTCCCGCGATAAAAATAACGTTATACGTTACAGCTGTTATAATCAGTAACTTATTCAATACTTCATATTCTCTAAGTTCGTAAGCTCCAAAAATGATAAATATACCAAAAGCTCCAATTACCGAATTCATTATGTCAAAAGTCGCCAAATAAATGGTAATAAATATGAATGCGATAAGAACTAAATCAAATGCTTCACTTCTTTTTCCTTGCTTCCTCCAATGCAAAAGCTCATTTATAATTAGAAGAAACATAAGTACAAAACCAGCACTTACTCCAATATTGAGAATTTTGTTCGTACCTGTAAAAAAATCCGTTTGGAGAAACTTAAAATATATAAAAACTCCCAAAAGACTTAACAATAAGAACAAGAAAATCCCGAAATACACATTACGTCTTGATGCATTCATTTTCTGTATACTCTTACTTAATTGATGTAGAGTAAAAAGAATCCAAAATAAGGTTTTTCCTATTGAAAAAAACAGTTTTTTTATTCCAAAATATTGGAGATACGACGAGCCAAGGATTCCATTAACATAAAAATAAGACCTAGTTGTCTATCACTTCTGATGAGTACACATAAAATTGTGTGTTCTCCCGCTTGCTGCAAAATAATAAGACCAGATTTTCCCTCGAGTAAAATTCGTTTTAAACTTCCGCGAGCTAATTCTTGTGCAGCCCGTTCTCCTACGGATAAAATGGCAGCTGTCATCGCAGCGACGATACCTTCGCGAGATTCATCGTTTCCACTTAGATTTGAACAAATTGGAAGCCCTTGAATACTTACAAGTGCACTCCCTTCAATATCCTCGTTTTCTGCTTCGAATTTCCGTAGCATATCTAAGATTTCATCTAAATGATTTGTCATAGTGATATCGCCGATAAGGTGAAATGTATAGGATTTCCTTAAAGTTTTGTGAGAATATATGGTAAACGCGGTATTTTACCACTTATTAAAGATTTACACCGCATTTTGTATTTCAATTTTTTGTTATTTTTATTTTCTTATTAATTTTTTTTTCCTACATTCTCTTTCTTAATTTGATTTTTTATAGCTTTGCGTTTATAATAAGTCGATAGATCACATAACAAGATCAACATTTCGAAATCTTATTGTACGGGTTATTCATTATGAAATTTCATTCGATACAAAATTATGAAGTACAACTTGTAATGATGTAGTATGGCACAAAAAAAGACAACCACTAAAAATCTCTCTTCTGAAGACTTTCAAAAGATGTATAACGAAGAAACCGGGAAAAATCCAATTTGGAGAGGAAAAGAATCGGGAGTCTATCTGAAGTGGTTAGAGAAAAAGAAAAAAGAACTACAATCTGAAATTCCTGCTAAACAACCTGTAAAGGAAACTTCGGTTAAGAAAACGTCCACAGTGAAGAAAACTACGAAGAAACCAACAACAAAGTCTGCTACTAAACCCCCTTCTAAGAAGGAGACCAGTACTAAAAAAACTCCTCCAAAGAAAACAGAAGAAGAACTAAAAGAAGAAAAAGATCGATTAGAAGCTTATAAAAAAGCGGGTGAAATTGCGAAAAAAGTAAAGGATTTTATTCGTCCAAAAATCAAGGTTGGGGCAAAATTGTTGGATTTAGTGGATCTAGCAGAGAAAAAAATTATCGAACTTGGAGGAAAACCAGGATTTCCAGTCAACATTTCGATTAACCACGTAGCCGCTCACTTTACTCCTCCTCCGGGAGATTCAACTGAAATTCAAGAAGGGGATATTGTGAAATTTGATCATGGAGTTCACATAGATGGTTATACGGTTGATACAGCCTTTACAATTTCATTGAATGATGATCCTGCATTGAAAAATCTTGTGAAAGCTTCGGAAGAAGCAGTTGCTAACGCAATAAAACTGATAAAACCAGGTGTAACTACAAATATCTTGGGAGAGACTATTGAAAAAATCGTCCGAGAATATGGGTACAAACCAGTGATCGATTTGCATGGTCATAAAATTGAACGATGGGATGTTCATGGAGGAAAATCCATTCCAAGCATTGCTCAACCTACAGGAGATAAAATGGAAGAAGGAGAGGTATATGCTGTGGAAGTGTTTGTATCTACAGGTAAAGGAACTATCCATGCTCAACAATCTAATGAACAGATATATCAAATTAATCCCACTGTTAAGAAAATACCTTTACGAACAAAATCGGCACGGAGAATTCTAGGATATATTGTCAAAGAGTTCCGTACTCTACCATTTTCAAGATATCAAGTATATCAAGAATTTCCACAAGGCACATTTGGAATGATCGAGCTAATCAAAACTAACAAACTCGAAAAGCACCACATTCTTTCTGAGAAGAAAGGATTCTATGTAGCTCAATCAGAACATACAATTCTTGTAACAAAATCAGGATGCACAATATTAACGTAGAGGTTCATCCAATGAAAAATCAAAGAATCTTAGTGACCGGTGGAGCCGGATTTATTGGTTCTCATCTAGTGGATGCGTTAGTTGCATTAGAAAACAAGGTCATAGTGATCGACAACTTGATTTCCTCAACAAAGGAGTACATCCAACCTTACATAGACAGCAAAAAAATCCAGTTTATTGAAGGGGATATCCGTAATGCTGAAACTATGTATTCTATAAAAAATTCAATTGATTATATCTTTCATTTTGCTGCTGATCCCGATGTTAGAGAAAGTGTATTCACACCTATGAATTCATTTGAGCATAATGTCACAGGAACTATGAATCTTTTAGAACTAGCTCGCAAGAAAGAAATTAAGGGTTTTATTTTTGCATCTAGTGGTGGAACCTTGTATGGAGATGTAGCTTCATTTCCTATCAAAGAAACAGATTTACTAAAACCTATCAGTCCATATGGTGCGTCCAAGGCAGCTGGGGAAATGTATATTTCAGCATATGCAAATTCCTATCAATTCAAAGCTGTATCTCTGAGATTAGCTAATATTTTTGGAGAACGATCTAATCATGGGGTAACCTATGAATTTTTCCATCGCTTGAGAGAAAACCCTAAAGAACTGGAAATCTTGGGAGATGGTCAACAGAAGAAATCTTATCTGCATGTATCGGATTGTATCAATGCTGTAATCGCGGTTGCTGATTCTATCGAAACGCAAGAAAAATATTACGAATTTTATAATGTAGGTTCGGAAGATTGGATAACTGTAAACGACCTTGCGCGGGTTTTAGAATCTACTATGGGTCTTAAAGAAGTATCTCATTTTTTTCAAGGCGGTAAAAAAGGATGGGTGGGAGACGTTCATCTGTTACTCCTATCCATAGAAAAAATCAAAAAACTTGGCTGGAACCCCAAGCTTCCATTTAAAAAGGGATTAGAACGTTATGTTGAATGGATGAAAAGTAAGAAGTAGTTAACTTTTTTGGTTATCCAACCATTTTTTCACATCAATTTTTTGACCAATCTTCGTTGATTCCATTGCCATTTCGCACATGGTGATAGCACGTAATCCTATAACACCAGAAGCACTTGGGTCTTTATTTTCTCTAATCATTGTAATAAGAGCTTTCATTTCTTCTTTCAAAGGTTCCTTATATTCAAAAAATATCTTTTGAGGATGGTCTTTTTCCATTTTGAATACCATTCGCTCATCCTTTTCCACTTTTTTGATGTGTGCATTATATATAACAAATTCATTTGGTTTAAGAAATTCTATTACAGCGGTTTTTTCAGAACCTACAACAATCAATTCCCGACGTCTTCCATAAATAGGAATCAACCAAGATTGGATTGAATACGCTTGAATATTTTCAGGAAAAGTTACACTGATACTTGTGATTTCCTCAATATTTTCTTGAAGAAAGCTTCCACGATGAGCTAGTATACTATCAGGGTAATCTGTATCTAATAAAAAGCAGAAAATATCAAAATCATTCACTGCAAGAGTATAAATAACTCCAGCATCTTCTTTTGGAACTCCTAATCCATATTTTGTCGCTACCATAAACAATATTTTTCCGAGATCTCCTAACTTCAATCTTCGTTTTAATTCCAATAGAGCTTGATGATAGCGAAACAGATGTCCTACCATTAATTTTTTCTTTTGTCTTTTAGCTAAATTAATCAGGTCTTTGGCATCATCCAAATCAAGAGTGAACGGTTTCTCTACAAACACATGCTTTTTTGCTTCTAAAGCTTGTTTTGCAAGGGAATAGTGAGTTGTAGACGGGGTGATAATTAAAATGACGTCAATTGCTGGCGAAGAAAGGAGTTTTTCATAACTTTTTACATATTTGAAACCATGTTTCTGGGATGCTTCTTTGGCACGCTCTACTTTAATATCAAATAAAAACACTTCTCCGTCGAAAAATTTATCATTTTTCAGTTCATTGAATACTCTAACGATATTACTTCCCCAATATCCAATACCTACGATTCCGATATTCATTACAATCCCTTTTTCATTGAATTAAACTCTCTCAAACCAATTTTTATTGGATTTTCAAGTTTATCGATTTGATCAAAAGTATTAACCCTCTTGTAAGAAAGATAGTTTTCAAACGCTTTAATCGTATCTGATACAGTTTTCGTGTGTTTCAATGGAAATCCGTTGTCGATTAAAAATTGCTCTTGGGGATACGTTTGTAAGGGGAAAAATTCTATCGAAGGAACTCCTAATAAAGCAGACTCACGAACCATAGTTCCTCCACCTGTTAATACCATTTTTGAGTAGTACATTATGGTAGCGAGATTATCTAAACCTTGATGCACATGAATATTACCTTTTTTTACATCCTTTTCAAAAAACTTATTCAGATAATTGAATTGTTCTTCATTCCGCGTTATGATAAGATATTTTAAATCATCCTTGATTTGAGAGAGGGTTTTTGTAAGAATTTTAGTTAGTAGAGTTTCATGCGGTTCCATTTTATCTAGTAAATATCCTGCTTTTGTAGGTTCCGTTCTACAAACTACATATTTTCCTTCCTCTAAATCATATTTGTGAAGGATTTCTTTGCTAGGATGAAATACGTCCCGATTTAACCAAGCTACTTCATCGATTCCATTAAATCGTACTATTTTTTCTTCTTTTATCCCATATTCAAGATACCATTCAATGGGTATGGGTTTTGGGACTATAACTTTGTTTACATATGGTAATGTTAAAGCACTGCATCCATAACTACGAGGTTCGTCATTAAACATGATATTTGGGATTTGTAGTCCAAAAGCAACACGTAGAGCTTCTGGACTTGTAATACAGAACAAAAAATCTGGTTTCTCTTCGTCAACGATGTTTGTCAATTCTAGTAGTCTCTCAGTATAACTACGTAATTTTCCAATAAGAGTTCCTCCCCCATAAGATCCTGCATCAATAAAAGGAACTCCCCACTTTTTTAATAAAAAGTGAGTTGAATCAAAATCACGTGCAGTAATAACGACCTCATGATCTTTAATTAACTCTTCATATAATGGACGCAGCATGGTTATTGATTTTGGTTCACAAAAATCCAACCAGATCTTCATATGACGAAAAAAAATTCATGAGTAAATAATGTTTGGGAATTCACTCAGACACGAGGATCATAATCCCAAATTGAAGGATTAGATTTGTACCACTCGATTTCATTTCTAACTCCTTCTTCAAATCCAACTTTGGGCTCATATCCAAGTTTTTCTCGTGCAAGAGAGATATCCAGAATAAAATCTCGCAATTCCGCTGGAAGTCGTTTTCGTTCTGGTTGGTGATCGCTCGCCTCTCCTGGTTTAGGATCATCAAAAATGGGTTGTAACGAGGGGTCTATTAATTTAGTCACCATGTTTGCAATGTCAATCACATTTACATGAGAAATTCCACCAATATTAAACCGCATTCCTGAAACATTATCATTTTCTAAGCCAAGAATATTTGCATCTACCACATCCGAAACATATACAAAATCTCGTCGTTGCCCTCCATCTCCAAATATTACAGGTGCCTTTCCTGCTAAAACCCGTTTTATAAACATAGTAAGCACTCTACCATACCATTCATGGGGTCCATATACAATTCCATATCGGAAAGAGACTGTTGGAAGACCGTATAATTGCGTATATTGCTGACAATATTTCTCTCCAGCTAGTTTAGCAACTCCATATGGCCATTGCGGCATTAATGGATGGATTTCATCCTCAGGGATATATTTCGCTTGACCATAGACTCCTCCCGAGGATGCGTAGATGAGTTTTTCCACTTTATTTATTAACGCTGCATTGAGAACATTAAGAGTGCCTTCGATATTCACGCGCATTTCGTGGATTGTGTTCTCAATGCCTGTGAATACTTCCAATTCTGCCGCATGATGAGATACTATATCACATCCTTTCATTGCTGATTCAACTGCTTTACTATCTGTTATATCCCCTTTTAGAAGAGTCACATTAGGGATGTTAGAAATATATTCCTCAAATCCAGTTGATAAATTATCAAATACTATTACTTCAGCTCCCAAATCAACGAGTTTTTTTGTAAGATGGGAACCAATAAATCCAGCTCCCCCCGTTAAAAATATCTTTTTACCTTGGATTTTCATTTGGAATCAAGCTCCTTTGAGTCGCAGGTACATGGATGAGATTTGCATTTTAAACAATGATTTGGATATTTTATTTTAATAGCTTCCTCTAAATCAATATTCAGTATATTTGCTATTGATGCTCCCCATGCAAATATATCCGCAAGTTCTAACGCAACATTTTGTTTAGAAGATGTAAGATTATTCTGTTTATATTTACCAATAGCTTCTGCTAATTCTCCAACTTCTTCTACAAACCATAGAAAGGTGCCTTGTAGTCCCCGTTGGTTATCTTTTTGAAAATAAATATCGCGTATTAATTGCTGAAACTCACGAATTTCCATAGTGGATTGATGGTAGGAGTATGAAAAAAAGTTTCCCTAATAGTTCGAAGAATAATTGGTTTCTTTTAGATCAACCAATCAAACACACCGACATGTGCTAAAATCACTAATAACATCAGAACTCCTGCAAGTGAGACAATCCATATAGGACCTATTTTCCAACCTTGGGAGGAATCTTGGAAGAATCGAATTAAACCAGCCCCACTCATTGGCATAGGTGAATCTGAGGATCGTCGCGTTTTTCGTGAACTTCTCTTTTTAGCCATTCTACGTAACTAAATAAAGGAAAGCATTTTAAATTTATCTTC
>JAEOUK010000571.1 GCA_016839385.1 Promethearchaeota archaeon | reverse complement strand
GATGTGCATGGTTGTTAAAAAAAATGAAAGTGGAATCTATTCTACTAGAATGTCGAACATACTATCAGTTCATTACTCCATTGGGAGATGGGGTATTTACTCTCACCGTAGATAAAGGAAGACAAAAATTAGGATTACTCAGGTTGATTCTTCCAAGATTTTTAACAGTTTTAAGTAATATTGTAAAAGAGGCTAAGATAATTGAAAATCCGATTAAATCTTTTGAATTAAAAAATGTATTGGGAGAGATCGTTTTAAAGTAGGTGAAAATAATGAGAACATTAGATGATACTATTTTTAATATTGGGGAAGAGAAGTTTTCCCTAATACTCAAATGCTTGCTGGATCGAATTCCTATTTTGATTGCAGGGACAAATAAAGAAGATGTTGAATTTCTAGCAAGTTTCCTAGCAGATTTAATGAGTTTTCGTACAAAATTAATCTTTTATACTGATTTCATATCGGAAAGTGAATTAGAGATGTTACTACAAGAAGAGGATACAAATTATGATACAAACAGACATATAGTAGTTTGTCCGAATGATGCAATTCACAAAGCTTTACGAATGTTTTCCAATTTTAAATCCTGGATTTTGTGTTATCATATCATGGCCGATGAATCAAAAATTAATCAAGATGGATTCAATGCTAGGCTAAGTTTTATCTTATCCATGGTGAGGAATAATACAGACAATTTTCTTCTTGTAGAGAATTCAAATAATCTAATTACTGTCAATATGGTTGGTGCACGCTTTAAAAATTCCGAATTTAAATTTGAAAAACTTATTTATTCAAAGTCGATAAAATTTGTTGATAACTCAATTTCAAGAATGAGAAGAATATTTGAACAGAGACTTTCATTACTCAAGAATTTTTCTAAGGAATTAAGAGATGAGTTATTAGATTTTGGTTTTGAGGAACTAAATTTAAAAAGAAATATATTCAAAATCCAGATTTTAGAATTTTACAATGCTGCCAGGAGAGTTTTTTCAATTCTAAACAAGATCTCAATTTTGAATTCCTTGAATGTAAAAACCGAACTGAGTGACCAGACAATATTAGATACAGTTTCCTATTCAAATGCAAGTTTTTCAAGACTGACTCAGTTTATCCAAGCTGAATGGGGAGAAATCTACATGGGAGAAATTGAGACAGAACCGATAAAATATAAAGAAGATCTCATCGAAAGTTTATGGGGGTAGTTGTATGATCATCTATTCAAGTTCAAAAGTAATTCAAATTAAAATCGTTTATTTTGGACCAGCAATGTCGGGAAAAACTACATCGTTGAAATATTTAATGAGCAGATATGGTACAGAACAAAATTTAACATCCATTGAAACTACTACTGGAAGAACATTGGTATTTGATTTTGGAAGTATCACAATTACAGGAAATGACTGGAAATTGAAAATTTTTCTCTATTCTGCCACCGGTCAAGACTTTTATGCTAGTACTCGCCCTGCTACAATTAATAATTTAGATGGAATTATTTTTGTAGTGGATTCTCAAAGGGAGTTTTTTGAGGATAATTTACGTTCATGGAATGAGTTATTCTTATATTTTGGCGATAATATCTATCATATTCCAATGGTTATTTGCCTTAATAAGCGGGATTTGCCACAGGTTATCTCTGCTGAAGTGATTACAAACCAATTCCAATTGAATAATTTTGAGAATTATAAAGTAATATCAACTATTGCTAAAGAAGGAGAGGGTGTCGTTAACGCGTTTTACAACATGCTTCAGTTTATTTTTCCTTCTATTCCAATAACACATTAGTATAAGTGACCCAATCCTCGATATTTTTTCATATAAATCCAACATTATTACTGGTCTCCTAGCAAATCATTAGTCGCACAAATCAGTGTACTTACGATTGCTCCCTCCCGGGCCTGATCGGCTTTATACTTACCCAATTACCCATCTCCTACAAGATGAGCTTTAAGCTGTTTGCCGTTCTAAGTTCACTATTCATAGACGATAGTAACACATCAAATTTATATGTCCAAATATCTTAGATTGTTTACCGCTATAGGCACGGCTTCACTCATTCTAAGAAGAGTTTCAAGAAGATGCCTAGTCTTCCTGGTCATTTTTTTGAATGTTTTGTGTTTTTTAAACTTGTGTTATTATGATCAAAATTAAATTAACAAAGGGAAATAATCTACATATAATAAAACTCGCTGATGGTTGACATGTTTAGACGATTGAGTTCAAAAAATCTAAAAAATATTGCTTTAGACTCAGAAAAATCCCATATTTACTTAAAAGATACAGATTTTTCTCTAGTGATTCTTAGACCTTATGATTTGGTTCAATTAGGAGATCTCGTAGGAAGTGGGTCTGAAGACATTCTTATTTGGACAGGAAAAACAATTGGAAAAGCTTTATGTAAAAATATTCAAGAGAATAAAAAAATAAAATCTAAGAAGCAACTTTTTCAAGAACTTCTAATTAATCTGACAAATTTAGGATATGGCAGATTTGAGATGAGTTACTTAGAGAAATCTAGTGTGAAAATATCTGTTTTTAATTCTATTGTGCAGGAGATTAGTAATCCACAAGATGTGAGTTTAATCTCGAATTTATATAACGGAATTTTTCTTGGATCACTAAATCTTGCAGGAGCGGATGTAATCACAAAATCCATTATTAATTCAACGGAAAAAGACTCTGCTTGTGTTTATGAGTATGAGTTTTTAAATTAGGAGGAAAAAAGTATGAAAGATTTCAGAATGAAAGGGATTGAATCGAAAGATGGCATTGTTAGATTGTTTGGTGAACGTATTGTGTTTATTCCCCCCAATATAATTTCCTTATTAGGTCAAATCTATGGAGATGGATCAAAACCGTTATTAAAATATCTCGGAAAGAAAATGGGAAGAAGATTGATTGAAAATTGGGAAGAACATATCCGACCACAAAATATTGAAGAATTAACCAAAATATTCTTGGAGATGATGAGTGCATCAGGATGGGGATTGTTTACTGCGGAGGAAATCTCCGAGGATCTTATTGTGATCTCATTAAAACACAACATATCTCAAGAGGAAGGTAGTTTTACGAAAGACATTTGCTATTTCCTTAGCGGATTATTGACAGGATTTGGTGATTTTGCTCTATATAACGTCAAAGTTGATGAATCTGACTGCTCACTTACAAGTACAAATACGGAAGTATGTAGGTTTGTAATACAAAAACGAAATATCGAATTATAAAGGAGTTTTTAAAGTTTTATTAAAAAAAACGAGTATATGGAATCGATAATTCACTCTTCTCTTTTTGTGATTCTAGGACTTGTGATCTTTTTTGTGGGGATTGCTTCTTTTTTTATTTTTACATCAACCGATATAATCGGATATACATTATTCACAATACCCTATGTTGCATCTTATGTAATTGTTAGGTCAATAATTAATAAAATGAGAGTTATTCTTGATTTTACAGGAAATTATACTGCTGAGAATATAACAATATTTTATGTAACAAATTATTTTTGTACATTTTTCATGATGTTTATTGGGATTTTACTTATAGTTCAAGTGATTAACATAATCTATTTTTAGATAACAAACGAAATTGACTTAAATGTCAAAAAACCCATGAAAAGTGTAGCCAGAAATATGATATTAATGAAAAACACGCTAAATAAGGTAATTTTCAATCCAACAGTTCTCCTGAAAAAAAATATACTAATATTTGTGGAAAGAATTTGGTTAACCAAAAATACAGTCAATTCTCCTTTTGATAATGATATCGATACTAAATACACTGAGCTAGTTAATTGTGAGGAAAATGACAAAAGAATTGACGTGATTAAGGCCAATATAATAGGAAGGATAATCTGAAATGCTTTAACTTTATAGATTTCTCCTTTTAATACATTAATACGTTGAGTTTCGAGTTCGCGGTGATGTGCTAGCAATTTGAGTAAATCCATAATGCTTTTTGAGGCTAGGTCAGAACTAATTAAGATTACATGTATTATCGTTCCAAATATAAGTGAAATTTTATCCCCTTTGATGTTTTGATGCAAAATTTTCAAAAAATCCTCCAAAGAAATTTGATGATTTCTAAATCGCTTAATTACATTTTTGATAGGTTTTCTGTAAATCAAAGCACTGGATTCTAAAGCTCGTAAGATAGCAATTTCGGGAGAGAAATATGTAAGATTCCCCGCAAGGTCAAAAAAAAAATCCCAATACTGCGAATATTCTGTTTTGACATCATTACTAGATGTTAATATCGATCCCAATAATATTTGGTTTTCTTTCGCAATTTGTCTTGTTAGAAATAATAAAATGCAAAATAAAATTGGTGGAATCAGTATTATATAATAAATGTTGATTTTTTGGAGGAAAACTGCAAAACTGACTCCCAATGGGATGAATATTCCAATAAAAAAAGCAATGCTGATACGGCTTTCAATAGAACGAGAAAATGCTATGTACTTGTTTTCTAACTTATCTTTCAATTTAAACCCAGATTGTGTTGGAGAAAAATTGCTTTGGATTAAAGCTTGTAAATAATTATCAAGTGTATTTGAAGG
>JAEOUK010000570.1 GCA_016839385.1 Promethearchaeota archaeon | reverse complement strand
GTTATCTGGCATTATTAGACCTTTTTAGAAACTTGAATAAGTATATTTTTGTAAATATCCATTTTTTTCTTGTTCCAGGTTGTCTCTCGACTGTGGGTTAATCTATTAATTCCAACCCAATAACCATTTCTTACTCCAATTGTGAATGTTTTGGTTTCAACAGTGAATATATCTGGTAGCTTTTTTCTAGGATTAGGTATGCGCAGGTAATCTGTGATTTTTCGATATTTTGAATATTGGAGCCTTATTCTTCTTCAGCTTGTTTTCCTAGCCCAATTTTCTTTGCTTATTTTGGTCGATATCTCCATCCTTATACATTCCTGAAACATAAAATAAAAGCAGCCTTTTTCCCTTACTCTGCGAGAGAGGGTAATCCGTATATGGAATTATTAGAAAATGGGATAAAAAAAGCTGGTATAGATTTAATACCAATAACCAATGACTCTCCTTATATCAGATGGCTATTTAATAATAGGAATATTATCAAAATAATACATTTTCATTGGCTTCACACCCAATACCAGAGAGAAACAAGAAAAGATACCATACTAAATTTGTTGCGCTTAATATTTAGGTTGTTAATTGCTAAAATTATTGGATACCGAATTATTTGGACTGTGCATAATCTTTATCCACACGAAATGTTTTTTCCTATCTTTGATAAAACTGCTAGGATATTTATGGCTAAAATTGCGCATTCAGTAATTGTTCATTGTGAAAAAGCTAAAGAAGAATTATCACATAATTTTTTTCGTCGCAAAAATGTCTTTGTCATACCTTTAGGAATATATCCAAAATTGTCGGAAGAAATTGTAAACACTGCCTTCGTTAAAGAATGTTTAGGGATACCCAAAGAAAATCTTGTTTTTCTTTTTTTTGGTAATATAAGACCTTATAAAAATGTTGATTATTTAATATCCCAATTCAATAAAATTAATGATTCTAGTATAACTTTATTAATAGCTGGTCACTCACAATCTAGTGATCTACAAAAAGAACTTTACAATTTAGTTGGTGATAACAAAAGGATAAGATTCATAATTAAATGGTTGGAGAATTTTGAACTTCATCAATTATTAAGCTGTGCAGATGTGGTTGCTTTACCCTTTAAAAAAATCTTAACTAGTAGTACAGTAATGCTTTCACTTTCTTATGGGAAACCAATCATTGCGCCTGATTTAGGGTGCTTATCATATCTCATTGATAATCAAACCGGGTTTCTATACAATCCGAGTAAAATGGATGGTTTATCATATGCTTTAAAAGAAGCCATCTTAAACAAAGATAAGCTTGTTGAAATGGGACAAAATTGTTTAATAAAGTCAGAAATATTTTCTTGGGATCAAATAGGAAAATTAACTGTAAAAGTGTATCAAGGTAATACAAATATTCAATGGAGTTAGTTTATTTTTAATGAATGAAATTTCTATAATGTTGATTTCCCAATAAATTTAAATAATTCTTTGAATATTGGCAATTAAAATCATATCCAAAATTTATTATAGATGACATATAATTACTAGCCAGATGCGAATAGCGCTATTTCATAATTTACCTTCAGGGGGTGCAAAACGTCACACATTTGAACAAATCAAGCGACTACATCAGCGTGGATATGAAATTGAGGAGTTTGTACCTTCTTCAGCAAATATTGATTTTTGTTCATTAACTCCTTACATAAAAGACCGTCATATATTTAATTTTAATTACAATGAATTTTATAATAAAAAACTTCCCTTTATAACTCCTTATATTCATTTCATTCAAGGTTGCTCATTATTAAATAAAACAAGAGAAGTAAATCACTTAATTGCCAAAGAAATTAATAAAGGATTATTTGATTTTGTATTTGTAAAAGACTGTTTTATTATGCCCAGTCCGTATATTTTACGATATATTAAAAACCCATCTATATTTCAATGCCATCATGTTCAACGATCAGAAACAATAAATAATTATGACTCAAATAAACCATTAATTCAAGAACTAAAAGATGCTTATTATTTTCTTCCAAAAGTCTTATTTAAAATAATTATGAAACGTCATGAGAAAATAAATATAAAAAAATCAACAATATTATTGACAAATTCTAATTACTCTGTCAATGTTTTAAAGAAAAGATTTGACTTAAACGCAATAAAAATTTATCCTGGAATTGATACAAATATATTTCGTCCTTTAAATGTAAAAAAAGGTGATTATGTTTTAAGTGTTGGGGCAATTCGATATTTAAAAGGTTTCCGTTTCTTACTAGAATCCTTGTCACAAATAAACTCTATTTACAGACCAAAATTAATTATTTCTTCTAATAGTATCGATCCTTCCGAAGAAAAGATTATCAAAAAAATGTCTATAAAATTTGGAATCGAGTTACAGATAATACAAATTACAAATACAGAAGAACTGGTAAATTTATATAATAAGGCTAAGGTCTTCTTATATTCTCCATATCAAGAGGCACTAGGCTTGGCTCCTTTAGAAGCGATGGCTTGTGGTACTCCAGTAATTGCTGTTGGTGAATGTGGTGTAATTGAAACAGTACCAAATGGCGTTGCAGGTTATTTGGTGGAACGTGACCTTAAAATATTTGCGGAAAAACTGGAAAGCTTATTGTCTAATGAAGATACTCGTTATCGAATGGGAGATGCAGGTATTGACTATATTAACAAATTATGGGATTGGGAACAAGCAATTACTAAATTATAAGAATATTTCCATATGGTTTTAACCAGGGATAATTCCTTATTATGATATTGTGAAGAAAAATATTTAAATATTTTCTTTTCCTAGGTATGTTTATGTGCAAACTTAGTGTTTTTATTCCGACTTTCAATGGAGAAAAATATATTAAACAGGCAATAAAAAGCGTATTAGATCAAACTTATGAGGATTTTAAATTAATAATTGTTGACGATCTTTCAACTGATGAAACATTCAATATCGCGGAATCATTCTGTGACCCTCGTCTCGAAATACACAAGAATGATGAACATCTAGGACTGGTTGGTAATTGGAATCGGTGCCTGGAAATTGCTGAGGAAGAATTTATCCACATTTTTCATCAAGATGATGTGATGATGAAAAATGCACTTCATATCTTATTAAGTGGATTCACAAATAATGATATTGGTTTTGTGTTTTCAAACATAAAATCAATAGATGAAAATGGGACTATTATCGGTGGTCATTGGAATATAGATGCTCTACCGAAACAAAATAAGGTGTTCAATGTTCATGAATTATTCCATTTATTACTTCAAAAAGGGAATATTATCCCATGCCAAACTGTGATGTTAAGAACAAATTATGTAAAGAAACTAGGCAGATTTAATCCTAGACTGAAATATACTCCAGACCTAGAAATGTGGCTTAGATTATCTTTAAATTACAGCGTTGCTTATATCAATGAGCCGCTTGTATTTTTAAGGCGACATAAACACCAGGAAACAAACTTATATCTAGGGAGTTCATTGGATATTTTAGAAGTATGGAACACATATAAAATAATATTTTCAGAACAAATGAACAAGATACAATGCTTTGAATATATTTATTATCAAGCAATGGAGCACTTGATTAATTGGACAGCGGAACAATTCATAGTTTCCATTAAGAACAAAAGTGTAACCAACAGCATTAATCACTTAAAATTATGGATAATATTTAATTGGTTTAGATTAATAGGGTTTCAGATTGTTAAAAATTCTACTCTTAGTTAATTGTGAATAAATATCCAAAAATCATTCGTTATATACGATATCTTCAGAAACAAATTTCCAGAAATTATAATTTTCAGAAGTATCGATGGTATTGGGAGAATAAAGGTGTCGGAATCGATCAAACCGTAATAATTCGATTAGCCCCTCTCTCAAAACTTGAAATCGGTAGAGAGACAACAATTGGGGCATACTCAATTATTGATTTATTATCAGATCCTTTAAATCCAGATATTTCAGTTTCCCAATTGACAATTGGAAATCGGGTAGCGATCAATGAATTCAATAATATCCGTGTAGGTGGTAGTCATATAATAATTGGAGATCATTGCTTGATTTCACAATTTGTAACAATCATAGGATCAAATCACTCCATAAAGAAATCAAAACTAATTCGCGATCAAAATTGGTCAACTCGAGAATGTGGGGTCACCATTGGAGTGGATGTATGGATTGGGGCACATGTGGTCATCTTACCAGGTGTTCAAATAGGAAATGGGTGTGTAATTGCTGCTGGTTCAGTTGTGAATGACACGGTTTCTGATTATTCAATTGTCGGAGGTATTCCTTCGAAAGTAATTGGGCACAGATAAAACGATTTATTCTATGAAATTACTATTTATCTCCAACTATTACCCTCCTTTTGAAATAGGCGGATATGAGCAACTATGTAAAGAAGTACTTGATGAATTGAATAATAGAGGCTATATCACCCATGTAGTTACGAACAAAAACTCTATTACAAATCACCATGTCGATAATCACATTCATCGTATTATAAATTTAGAAGTAAATCCTAAACCTTTTTTAGGCACACTTGAATATTTTTGGGGGAGAAATAAACGCTTGGAAGAATCATTGGTAAATTTTGATAATCTTGCGAGAAAAATTGATCCAGATTTCATATTTATCTGGGGTATGTGGAACCTTCCAATTGAAATTGCATCCCATGTAGAGAAGAAATATCATGGTAAAGTAATTTATTACATTGCTGATTATTGGCCATCCCTACCTGATGCATATACACTTCATTGGAGAAACCCTGCCAGTCATTGGTATACAAGGATTCCCAAAAAAATCATAAGAAATCTGGCGATATCGAAAAAAAACACAAATGTAAGAAAAAACCTGAGATTTGAAAACATCATTTGTGTCAGCAAAGCTGTAAAAAACAAACTAAGTATTTTCGATCCTGCATTTAACGATGCAAAGGTAATTTATAATGGTATTGATATAGAACCTTACATGTATTCAAGAGATTCTCGTTCCACATTTAATAAAAATAAAATTCGTTTTCTTTATGCTGGTAGAGTAAGTAAAGAAAAAGGCATTGAAATTGCGCTTAATATAATTACCGAACTGAAAACAAGAAATTTTAATATTATTCTAACCATATTGGGAAGATGTTCTCCTCAATACAAATCAGAATTGAATGTCAGAATTCGAGAACATAATTTAGAAACAAATATCCGTTGGATTGATTATTTACCTCGAGAAAAAATGCCTGTTGTATATCTAGAACATGACATCCTATTGGTTCCATCCACTTGGGAAGAACCGTTGCCCAGGATTATTCAAGAAGGAATGGCAGCAGGTTTAATTGTTGTTGGTTCAGAAATTGGTGGTATCCCCGAAATCATTTGTGATGGCATCAATGGCATAACATTCCCAATTAATCAACCTCAAGTCGCAGTTAATAAGTTAGAAAATATCATTCAAAAAACTTTATTAAACGCAAAAATTATAAACAACGCAATGAAAACTATACAAGAACGCTTTACTTTATCCCGTATGTTAGATGAAATTGAATGCTATTTAAATGAAAAGAATAAAGCATATTCATGAAAATCTTATTCATTTCTCCTTGGTTCCCATACCCATCAGTCAATGGATCCAAAATTCGACTTTTCCATCTCCTTAAACAGCTTGCTGGCAAACATGAGGTCCATTTAATCTCTTTCAGAAGAAACGGGGAAATAATTGATCAAAAACCAATTCAAAAGATTTGTGCATCAATACAAACCGTTCCTTGGAAAGCATTCTCACCCATACGACCCAAAGCAATATTCGGCTTTTTTTCCCACAAACCGCGATCTATTGTGGATTCCTATAATAAGGATATGGAAGCACGTCTTAAAGAAACCATTGATAGGGTAAATCCGAACCTGATCATTTATTCTGAACTGGGAACTGCTCCCTATGCTATAAAATTTAAAGGCATCAAAAAAATCCTGGATGAGGTCCAGGTGAAAGTCCTTTACGATGATTGGAAGAATTCAGTAAATCCCTTCATCAAGCTCAGGAAAGGATTAACTTGGTTGAAAAATCGTTATTATCTCTGCAATCTCATATCTACTTATGATGCCTGTACAATGGCTTCTCTTGATGAAAAAGAAATAATATCTAAACTTGCCCCGTATCATTCCCGCCTGTATGTGATCCCGAACGGGGTGGACATCGAAACCTATCAGCCAGGCATCGAGTCATTACAATCGGATACCCTGATATATCCTGGAGCATTAACTTATAATGCAAATTTTGATGCCATGTGCTTCTTTCTCAAGGATATTTTTCCAAAAATATTAACAAAGAAACCTTCTGCTCAACTAACGATCACCGGTAGCACAGAGGGGGTTGATCTAAATAGTCTGGATATCAATAAAAATGTGACCTTTACTGGCTTCCTCCAAGACATCCGCCCGGCTGTAGCAGGTTCTTGGGTTTGTGTCGTACCCTTACGGATTGGCGGTGGAACCCGTTTGAAGATCCTGGAAGCAATGGCCTTGGGTACACCAGTCGTGTCAACTTACAAGGGTGCCGAAGGTTTAGATGTCACCCACGAAGAAAATATCTTAATTGCTGATACGCCTCAGGCTTTCGCTTCCCAAACAATTCGTATTCTAAATGACCCTAATTTG
>JAEOUK010000569.1 GCA_016839385.1 Promethearchaeota archaeon | reverse complement strand
TCCAACTAATATCCCTGTGACGATTGCTAATAAAAAATAAGGAGTATTTAGTTTTAATGGTTTTATTTTTGCTATCTGCGTCCAGCTATTCACCCAGTTCCTCCAAGTCATATTTCCATCCAGAATATTGTAAGCACCTTTGAGACGTTCCGCCATGATTAGCTGTTTAATTCCGTAACACAGATTTTTAACGTACACATAGGAGATTAGACTTTTTCCACCGTTTATAAATCCGAATTTGCGAGTAAGAATTGCGTTTAAAGCTGTAATATAGGAATTTTTGTCATAAGGACCAAAAATTATGAATCCGGGTCGAATCGATGCTGCTTGATTGTCTGGTGAACTTTCAGCCCACTCATAAACCAAATCTTCTCCCATTCGCTTGGATTCCCCATAAGGAAAATTACACACATCTCGTGGGACTGATTCATCGTCGTAATTATGTCCCGAAAGACTATGAACTGTTAATGAACTTAAATAAATGAATCGCTTTACCCCATATTTTGAAGCTGCATCTAAAAATAACCGGGTACCTTCTACATTGAATTTGAAAAAATCATTTCTGATGCCCCAATCAGCGACTTTCCCAGCTAGATGTACTATTATATCCATACCTTGAACTACTTTATCAATCGAATGAGGATCATTGATATTTGCTTCAACAATGTGAAATCGCTTATTGAATTTGTTTTTCTTATCATTATACTCTAATTCATGCAAAAAATTAACTGGTGCTTTGGGTCTTACCATCGCATATACATCAAAACTCGAATCATCAGCTAAATAGTCCGTTAAGTTCGTACCAACGAATCCGTTTGCACCCGTGATGAGTATCTTTAATTTTGGATTTATAATTTTATTCATTTGATTATTCTCCTCTTAGAGTAATCCCAGAAAACGCAATCCACAAAAAATATCAGTGGTTACACCGATTGTAATATGCATTAAGAACGCATAATACCAAGAATTTGTTTTCATTGTCACGATTCCAAATATAATCCCTGCAACAGCTGCTGCTAAAACTTCAATTATCGGTTTTGTTAAATGTAATAGTGTGCTAAGAACAGTTACATACAAAATGCTTTGCCATTCCTTCCAATGTTTGCTTAAACCCAATTGTAATATCCCTCGGAAAAAAAATTCATAGGGAATGTAATAAATACTGATATAGAGTAATTCATAACCCACAAATATAGGCCATGATACCAAAATATCTTTGGTTAGAGGATATGTATTAATTAAGTTTGCATTTTGAGACCCAAAAAAAAGCAAGGGAATTGTGAGTAGAAATATCACGACAGTAATATACCCCCATTTTTTATTTTCAAAGGTTGTCCCGAATTCAGAAAGTGGTTTTTTTTGGGTAATTTTTACGTAGATGAGGGGTATAATTAAAAGGGAAAGAAAAGTTCCAATAAAACCTATTAATACATTCCCCCAACTTCTTGAGTAAATTTCTGTAGATGAAGAATTGCTAAAAATATACATGAAAAATCCAATAAAATCCATTCCACTAATCGCAAAGAGAGTACCTGAAATCCCACTCAGAATCAACAATGATTTTGGGGTAACAGAACCGGATAATTCATTTATTTCTATTTTAGTAATTCAAATCAACCCCTTACTTTTATACCATTGACCCGCTCGTTTTACTAATGAAACATAATTATGCTGAGGTTTCCATCCCAATAATTCCTTAGCTTTTTCCGTTGAACACACATTTCCCCTTAGTGTAGCATTATAAGCTTTGGACCTGTTATAAAACGGGGCAGATTTTCCAAACATTTTATAAATTGCTTCTGTAACGATAGCAATTACATGGTAAAGGAAATTGGGAATCGGAATTCCTAGTAATGAACCATATTTTTTATTAAAAATCAGATGTGCTATCAGCTCTTGCAAATCTTCCCATCTAATTACACTGTCACCAGCAATATGGAAAATTTCACCTATAGCTTCTTCGCGAATTGAACAAAGATAGATGGATCGGACTAAATCCTCTACATCTATAAAAGTGAAAAATCGTTTTTTACCAGGATAACAAAGCTTTATTCCCATTTTGACTGCCTTGAATAGTCCTAATGATACCATATCACCCGGTCCAAACACAGGACAGGGTCTCACGATCGATATTGGTAACTGATCATAGCACGATTGAGCAAATTTTTCCAATTTATATTTTGAAACACCATAAAAATCACGAGATATAGGTAAACCCGGTGCATCTTCACAGGAAGGATTTTCCAAAGTTCCTGTATATGTTGCTACCATGGAAGAAACTAATAC
>JAEOUK010000568.1 GCA_016839385.1 Promethearchaeota archaeon | reverse complement strand
CATTTCCCATACTAGTTAACCACTTCTTCGACATTCCTACTGTGTTCCGTAGAAAACTTAAAGTTTCAAATTGACTAGACATCCAGTCTTGCTCATAATTATCGATCCCATATTCTCGACATTGTTTCATTATCATGTCCCAAAATTCAGGTTCCACGCACAAAGAACGATTTCCTTCAGTAATGAATGGAAATATGCTTTAGTAGACATTTGTTTTTGAAAACCACCGTCCATCCGCATTGATGGGTTTTCCCATTTGTTTTATGAATAATTAGAAAGCAACATGCATAAAAATTCGATCGATATCCCACTCAACCGTTCCACCGTAAAGTGATCCACCAATAATTCGACCGACAGGTCCTAGTAAAGTTCTAACACCTTTTTTAACATCTTTTTTATACCACCACGAATCAAGATTATAGTTACAAATTGGAATACCCATTTGTTCCGTATAATGTTTTACCAGGATGAGAGTCTCAGAAAGTGTTGCTTTTTTTATTGGATTATAATAGTATCGAGCTCCGTTGTCTGTCCAATAACCTAATTGGGATGTAAAACTATCAATTGACATACTTCTTCTATTAGTTTCATGATATGATCGAAGAATATCTCCTAATCGGTATAGTGAATCATTTATCCCTTTATCAAACAAAATAATAAAATGACTTTTGTGTTTTTTAGGAATCTCTTTAATTTCTCCATTCAAACCACATTGGAACTGCGAAACACGTAAGTCAGACCCTTTTATTCGAGTCACATGGGTCGCAAATTGATCCATGGGGGAAATAACCAACGTATTTATACTTTCATCAAAAAGAGTTACAGGACCTGAACTAGAAATAAGTTGTTGAGAAGCTGGAGAAAATTTTCGGTTTTGGAAGGACAATACTCTTCTGTTTGGACTGTCATTAAAGAAACGCGGAAAATGTACGCTGGGTTTATTGAAATTATTTGTAGCGGTTTTCTCTAATCCATCAGGAAATTCTACAGAAAACACCATGAAATTCAGATTTGCCAGTTCTTTAGGCACATACTTCAGATCTGGTTCGTCTATTGGTAAATTAGAATTCTTATAAATGCTGAAATGAGTAATAATTCGAATAGAAGTATCTTGCAACATCCATTCAATAGAAATCGAATTTGAATCCCCTTCAAGCTTATTAAACTTCACATATCCAGAATTTTCTTCTACTCTCTCTTGAAAGATTAATACTTTTTCGTCTCCGTGTGGATGACTTGAATACCATGCTCCTTGATGACGAATCCGAATTACTCCATATTTTAAAGCACGTTTATTTCCAAACTCAATATTATAATGTAAAGTTGTATTATCAAAATTGAATTCAAAATCATTATTCTGAATAGATACCTTCTTTGTTATTGGAGTTTTTCCATCTTTCTCAAAATCTTTCTTATCATAAATATAAGAACCATCCACATGCTTAGCAGCAAAAAATTGTAATATATAGCGAAGTAAATACCATAAACTTATGATAAAAACTACTAATGCAATTAAAGTACCCAATATAATTGATATAACTGATAATACATTCATCTCACTTCCACTTGGATGATTGTTTGATGAATGTATTTTATTCTTTTCTTAATTCAGAATGTTACGTGGGAATCAAAAAAAAAAAAAAAAATGAGAATGATAATATTTTTGCAGAGTTTTGTAAAAACCAAAGTATATTGAGATAGTTTTAAGGGTTCTAGGAATGACCTCTGGAAACATGAAGCGTTTATTTATAGAAAATCATTCTAAATACAAAAATCAAAATTTTAAAAGAATTATAAAAATGCTCTTGAAATCAAAGAATTTGCTTTTGAAGATCCAATGTAAAAAGACGTTTCTTGATCGTTCTATTCCGATAGAGAACGTTTTGGAGTTCGAATAGGTTTCTTTCATCTACGCATCCAATCATAGTTTCATTAATATAATATAATAACAAAGCACCATTGAATTTGTCTCGAAATGCGCTAACTTTGAAATTTCCACATCCACATTCTACATATATTGAGTCGTCTTGTACATCATATACCAATTTAGTTTGATGGCAATGAGGGCACTCGTTATGTTCCAAGCCGTCTATTACATCTTGAAACTTGAACTCAGGTAAGGTTTGATTTTCAATCTCCATCTCGTTCACACACATAGTGATCACGACTTCTCACCCTTTAGAACTCGAATATTATTGTCGTGTTATTGGAATGATAGTGGTAAAAATTTGCCAAGACTTCAAAAATTTTTAACCTAAAATCATAGCAATTCTTTCTCATCCAAAAAATTCTCCACAAGATTTACAATATTTTTCTTCTTTCTTTACTTCAATACCGCAACCTGGGCATATTTTTGGAGTTAATTCTAATTTTTGAGGTAATTCAACTTTTTTATTTTGAAATGCTATCGTATTTTGTGTGATTAGTATTTTCATATTTTCTGAAACCCGTATATACCCGATTAGCAATATAATACCACTCAAAGATG
>JAEOUK010000567.1 GCA_016839385.1 Promethearchaeota archaeon | reverse complement strand
TTTTCAGTGCTTGAATTCGTTCATCAATTGTGTTAAGTTCGTTTTGAGCCTCTTGAACAGCTTCCTCAATACTATCTTTGCCTTTCTTTAAAGATTTCAAATCTTCTTTTGTTTCTTTCAGAGTTTCTTTATATTTCTTAATGTTTTCTTTCAATATTTTAATTTCAGCGTTATTTGAAGAAATTTCCTGTTTCAGATTAGAAATATCTGATTTTATGTTACTTTTTTCTTCATCTATCGCAGAAATTTCCGATTCTTTTTCCTTTATAGCAGTATAAGTATCATCTTCTAAGGTTTGTTTCTCTTTAATCTGATTTTTTAAATCCTCAATTTCTTTTCTGCAAATCTCGATTAACTCATCGTAGGTTTGGTCTCCTTCAAGGGGTTCTTGTTGATTGAGTAATTTTTCCTTCCGTTCTTCCAATTTGGTTATGCTATCTTTAGCTAATTTTATTTCAGTTTCTCTAGCAGAAAGTTCTGATTTTAAACTAGATAAATCTTCCTCAATAGTTTCCCTTTCGGTGTTTTTCTCTCCTAATCTTTCTTCCAATTGAGACATAACAAGATTTTCTTGTTCAATCTTCTCTTTCTGCCGATCACGTTTTTGTTCGAGATCTTTAATTAAAACAGATATTTCATCAATTTTTATTTCTAATTCCTTTTCTTCATTGCGAAGCTTTTCTATCTTCAATGCAATTAGTTCAGCATTTAGAAGTTTTAATTTATCATCAAGTTCCTTCCATCTCAAAGCGTCATTTTTCTCTTTCTCATATTTCTTCATTTGACTGGTTACTTCTTTGAAGATTGCTTCAAATTTACCCAAATCACGATCAGCTTTTTCTAATTCTTTGAATGTAGATTCTTTCATATTATCGTATTTTTCCAACCCGATTAAAGTTTCAATAAATTTTCGCCGATCGATAACATTCATATGTGTTAACTCAACAATCTTGCCTTGCAAAACAAATTGATTTGAACCATCAGGATCAATATTAGCTTGAGCGAGTACATTTAATATTTGTTCGCGAGTGGAAGTTACACCGTTTAAGGTAAATTTTGAGCCTCCTTTGACTTTAACATTTCTCGCTACCTCGATTTCATCACTATCATAGGGAAACTCTCTATTGGAATTATCAAAATATAATTTCACGGTTGCGGATGTTGCAGGTTTAAGAGATTTTGTACCAGCAAAGATTAAATCTTTTAGAGCTTTTGCTCGCATTGTTTTCTTACTGACTCTACCTAATGCAAAACACAATGCATCAATTACATTTGATTTTCCAGCTCCATTAGGTCCTATGATACAGGTAAATCCAGGAGCTAACTTAATGGAAACTGTTTTTTCCCCAAAGGATTTGAACCCAGTCATTACTACACGCTTGATATATGTCAAAAATGTGAACCTCGTTGATATTCTTCTTATCAGTTATGATGAAGATAGTGAAGACCGATCTTTATTCTTTCGTTATAATACTACTAAGAAGTTTTATTCCTAAAAATATCGCCTACTGTACTGGAAAAGGAATCTAAAAGGATATTATCTCTTTATGAATTAAGATGGGTTTTTCATTTCTTCAAGTGTTTTATTCAAACAATCGACCACAGTTTTAGTCTGAATTTCAGGGCGAATTCCAGATTGCTTTAGATGAAGTAAGACTAAACATGGATGATTTAGTTTGACAGAAGAACGCTCAGCAACTATTTTACTCAAAATTTTATGCTTAAATCCAAACATCATAGCAGGTGAACTCAGTGGTTTTCCTCCTTCGAGTAAAGATGGAGTTCCTAAGATTACTTCACCTATCCCATATTCAGCCTGATCGGTGATTAAAACAAGAAATCCTTTATCCAGAGATAGAATTCCACATTTGATAGAATATCCTTTATAATGAAGCTCTTGCTCCGCGATTATTGTCAACATGAATTAATCCAAAATAAAGTTTCATTGTTTTTATATTGATGGAGAAAAAAATGCAGGGAGTGCGATTCGAACGCACGTACTCCTATGAGACCGGATTTCTCATCCGGAACTCAATTAGCCCCGAAACAGTCACTTGACGCCTGTTGTGCATCTTGAGTCCGGCACCGTTGACCTGGCTTGGTTATCCCTGCAGGTGTGAGAAGGGAAAAGAGATTAAGATTATGCTCTTCCTTGAATGAATGGCATAATAACCAAAAATACTACCATTACTCCAGCGATCAATACTATTTGGAGAATGTTTCCGCGTTTTTTTTTCTTATCATACCCTTGATATTTATCTCGACATTCGATCGTGCAAAATTCCTTATCTAGAGGAATTGATATACCACACACAGGGCAGTGTTTATGTTCATCGATTCGTTTTTTTAGACTTGATTTCCAACTCATTGTATTCCACTGTATAATTTCTTACTTTCCAATTGAACTTTTCTTTTCTAAATCCAAACTTCATTAACTAATTGTTGTAATTTTTTCTTAGAAAGAGCCATATAATAGGCTGATTCTCCATCACGGTAATATTGATCAATTACACGTGCTTTCTCAAATTTAAACTTGCCTTCATACAAAGAAACGGCTGAATCGTTCGACACTCTTACTTCTAATACGAATTCATCAACATTATATGAATTGACCCGTAATATTGATTGTTTTAGGAGAGCGGTTGCGACTCCTTTATGTCTAAATGGTTCTAACACGGCGATGGAAACCAGATGTCCTTTTTTTACTAATTGTACTCCAAATGTTGATATCCCTCGTTCAACTCTCCACATAACATATCCGATTAAGAGTCTATTATTACTAGATTCGGTATCGACTAATTCCGCAACTAGGAAAGATTCGGGATACTTTTCAAAGATTTGTTCGAAGAAATAATACGGATAGTTTTCAGGCAAGGCGACCTCATTTATTTCTATGACCTTATATATGTCTTGATATTTTATTGGTCGAATGATAAAGGAGGTTGTAGCCATAAGTTCATCATTGTTTTATATTAAAACACATAATCCGTGGTGATTGTTGTAAAATTGGAAGGTTTTTAATTTTTGTCACATAAAATTTTCGATTCTAGGTAGTTAGATATAGATTTTAAAGCATTATCAAGGTTTTGGGTGTTGTTAAATTGCTCGATTAATTCTCGAAGGTTTTTTAATGTAATCATATTTTTATCGAGTTCTCGTTTGTATGTTTGAGCAATTTCGCACATTTTGGGAATGGCTCTTATAATGTTATCAACAATTGTAATATGAGCTTGTTGTGCAGTGCGACTCAATGGATTAAGGTCAATTGTAATAACCTGTTTTCCTTCCTTTATGAGGGCTTCAGTTCGGTCTCCATCTTCTAATGGAACTAAAACCACATCTGCAATTTTAATGCCTTTAGGATCTACAAATCTGCGGTTACTGCTCAAATCATTAATAACACTCTGTTCAAACGGTTTTATTCCTAAAATTTCCGATGCACCTGCAGATCTTAAAGCATTCGTTATAGCTTCAATCCGTCCAGGTTTTCCATAAAATAAATTTATTTCTAAAAGAGATCCGGTAATTTTGGATAAATTGATTATTTCTTCGGCACATAGAGCTGCCACGTTTCCATTTATACTGAGAACTGGATGGTTAGCAGTCAATAATGCTGCTACAGCGACCTCCATAGTATGAATTGCATTTTCATTTGTTTTTTCTCCTATGAGATAATCAAAAGCTTCTCCTCTCCCATGGGCAATTAGTCCTGCTTCTACCACCATATTATTATGCAACCCGTTGATAACTAATTGACGGATTCTTAAAGAATCAGCTCGTGGGTGGTCTTGAGGAATGTGTTCCATATTCAATCTACCATTTTGTTCTAATATTCGTCTTCATTTTAATGTGTGGTTTTTAAAAATTCTCCGATGAACGAAATTTTTATGTTAGGGGAAAGATTAGCATTATCACTTCCAACCTTAAATTGTGTTGCTTTATGAAAGATGACAGTTTCCATAGATACCAACTAAAGAAAGATATTAAATTTTTAAAAAGTAAAAAAGGGTTTCATACTGAACTAATTACTTTATTAATCCCTCCAGAACGCAAAATTTCAGATGTTACAAACTATCTAAAGAACGAAATCAATGAAAGTTCGAATATTAAATCAAAACTTACTCGGAAGAATGTGATTGATAGTATTACTGCATTAATTCAGCGTTTAAAAACAATAAAGTCTATCCCGAACAACGGTTTAATTTTATACTCGGGTGCGATTCCTCAAGGAAATAGCCCCGGAACGGAGAAAAATGAATTATATATTATCGAACCTATCGAACCCATATCAAATTTTAAATATTTTTGCTCATCGGAATTCTGGACTGAACCTTTGGAAGAAATGTTGTCAGAAAAAGAGACATATGGATTAATTGTTGTTGATATGAAAGATGCTGCAATAGGATGGGTAAGAGGAACCCATGTAGAGGTGGTTAAAACCACAAGGTCCGGAGTTGCTAGTCAACAAAGAGCAGGAGGTCAATCTCAACGGAGATTTGAGCGTTTACATGATGAAGGTGTTGCATATTTCTTAAAAAGAGTTTCAGAATTATCTAATGAAATATTCCTCCCAATGTTAGATGATGGTCTAGAAGGGATCTATATTGGAGGAGCGGGACTTACAAAGAATAAATTTGCTGAAGGCTCTGCGATTGATTACCGATTAAAAGAAAAAATTAAGGATGTTGTAGATATTGGAGTAGGTGGGGCGGAAGGAATCCGAGCTCTATTACAGAATATTCAAGATAAATTAGAGAATGTCCGTTATATAAAAGAAAAATCATTGATGCAAAAATTTCTTTTTAATCTTTCAAAAGATACAGGGTTGGTGACTTATGGTGAAAAAGAACTTCGGAAAGCGTTGGAAAGGGCAGCAGTGGATATTGTTTTGTTATCTGAAGAAGTTGATTCTTATCGAGTTAAAGCAATATGTGAACAATGTAATTATACTGTGTATAAAACAGTGAAATCGGTAGATCTAAGCCAATATCGAGAAAAAATTAGCCAAGAGTCTTGTGCGGAATGCAAGTCAAGCTTATATTCTGTAGAGGAAGAAATTGAGATTATAGAGGATCTAGCAATTCTAGCGGAACAAACTGGTGCTTCAATAGAAATGATTTCAATAGAAACTGAAGAAGGAGAGACGTTATGGTCAACATTTGGGGGATTTGCCGCTCTTCTTAGATTTCGCATTGATTTATAGAGGAGACAGGATTGGTCCTGCCTCACAAACCTCTAGTTCTTTAAGAAATTTTGGAGAATAGGATTCGAATACCTCTCTTACTTTTTTAATATCTGAAGTTTCACAAAAGCAAAATACAGATTTTCCTAATTGATTCATACTTGCTCCATAAACTCCCAATTTATTGAGTTCGTCTATTAAAGTTTTTACTTCCAACATATCTGGAGGATCAAGGATTTGGATTTCCTTAACAAACTGCCAAGAGATCCGGATGAATTCAGGAAAAACGGGATTTTTTAGAAGTAAAGTCATTGCTTTAGCCCCAGCTTCTTTAATTCGTGATTTATGAAGTGGATCTCCAATTATTGATTGAGTTGGAATCGAACCAAATGAACCACACACAATTTTTACTTCAGGGGGGAAAAAAATCCGATCCAGCTTGAATGGATAGCCTGCTTTTGTAGTTATACTGATTCCTCCAGTTAATTGTCCACCTACCGTACCTAATCCCGTCTTATTCATAACTTCCGCTATATGTGCAATTCGTCCTGCTTGGTTATAGGATAGTCCGACATTAAGAAGGAAATTTAATCCAAATGATGTACCAATTGCGCCACATCCACTAGAACCATACCCTGCTCCTAAGGGTAATTCGTAATTATGAGAAATTTCGATGTTAACGGGTTTTTTTATCAGAGAAGTATAGTGAGAGAACACATAAAATGTGGTTTTGGCAGTTTTTGTAGATTCAATACCATTGATAGTAATAGAGCATTTTGAAGGTTCCGTGGGATCTAACATTTTCTTTATCCGGATTTTAGTTTTTCCATAGTTTGATAAAGATGGACCTCCACACATGGAGCCA
>JAEOUK010000566.1 GCA_016839385.1 Promethearchaeota archaeon | reverse complement strand
ATTGCGGTCGCAATTGGAACACCAGCAGTAGCAAGACCTACTACACGATTACACAAACACTCTTCTTGAATCAACCTGGTAAGTGCGTATCCAACTCTACGTAATATTGCCGGATGACTACCAAGGGTTCGAAGATTGAGATAAATCGGGGACCACATGCCCGAAATTAATGTCCATCCTTGAGGTCGATCTCTATACCACGTTTTAATCATTCCAGCATCATATAATTGCCCGATGATTTCACTTCCAAATTTGATTTTTTGTTCTTCCCAGCTCACCTAGTTCGACCTTTACACACTGTATTAGGTATACACCAACTGAATAGTTGAAAAAATTTTGCCTTTGTAGAACATGTTGAAATATTTAATAAGGATTAGAAGAAAGTTGTATACACTCTAGCAGTCCGATTGCCATGTCAAATCATTATTTAATTCTTGCATTCTCTTGTATGTTAGTGATCATACCTTTTTATGCAGGTGCCTTTACATATAAGCATGTAAAAGTCACGAAGAATCGTTCTTTAGGAGTTTTAGTATTATCGTGGTTTTCATGGTCAATAGCAATTTCATGCAATATAATCACTTGGATTGTTGAACATTATTATCCGTATGACGAGTACGAATGGCCTTGGAAAATTATAGTAATTATAGGATTTTTCTTTCAAATCAATGCGGTATTTAATTTTATTCTTTTCGTGGACGAAAATGCTCAATCAACCGCAGGAGTAATCAAAATCACAATTGTTAGCATTATTGGATCTCTTTACCTAATTTTACCATTCTTGGAAGGTCAGTTAGTATATAGCGAAGATTCGATCTTTAAAACAGATAGTCTACTATTTTGGGTCCAATTATCTTTTGGTTTATATTATTTTCTTATCTACTTTCTTTGGATTTTTCGCATTTGGAGAAATTCGCCTAAACCTCTTAAAAGGGTAACCTCAGTACTATTGTTTACATATCTGGTTTCCTCTTTAATCGCAATTGCAGCTTATATCTTAACTTTAAAATATGAGGAAAATATAATTGCACTTTATGCATTCCACGGGGCTGCTATTCTCTCAATCACTGTGGCAATACGAGTAGAACCTAAAATTATTAACATCCTTCCATTTGTTGCTGAAAGATTACTTGTATTCAAACGAACTTCAGGTGTTTTGCTTTATGAGTATGCATGGACAATTGAACAACGAAGGAATTTATCTTCGTTTATTCATGGAATTCAACAAGTTAGTCAAGATACCTTTAAAGTTGGTGCATTAAAAGGATTGGATTTAGATGAAGGATATGTATTACTCAATTACTCAGAAAAATGTACGTATGCACTGCTCACCACAAAATCTACTAAATATCTAAAATCGTGCTTTAGAAACTTTAAAGACGAGTTCGAAAACCAAATTAGTAAAAGAGAGTTGAACCTTGAAGGAATTATAAATTCCACAGATTTTGAATTTGGAACAAACCTTATAGAGAATTTCTTCAAATATATCCCATCTAGAATGAACGAATAGGAATGTAGGATGATATCATGGTATTTTCTCGAGAAGTTTGGATTTTTTTTGGGTTAAGTTGCATAGAATTTTTATTTCTCATCTGTCCAGCAATTTTTTTTAAAATAACTCACAGAGAATCTCTTAAGACTAGTATATTAAGTAGAAGTTTCCCACATAAACAATCAATTTTAGTCCGTTTTGGGGATGTGGTCACAGGTATATTATCAGGAATATTTCTAAGCTTTCTCGCTCAGGGATTATTATATGGTACGTATTTAAGCATTATAGGATTATTCGGAGAGAATTTTTATAATACTGCAAGTTCGGGATCGATTGATGTTATTCCAACCACGGTATCCATTGCAGAATCAATTTTTATGATTTTAATATATTTTTTAATTATTGGGGTATGTGAAGAGTATTTTTTTCGCAGTGTTTTATTTGTGGAATTGAAGAAAATGATAAAAAATTGGTCATACATTATAAATGGAATAATTTTTGGGCTGTATCATGTGTTTCCTGGTGTTGTTCCAATTCAAACAACAATTACATTTTTTCCCTATTATTTCCTGTTAGGAATACTTCTTTGTGTGTTATTAGAAGTTCAAAAAAACGATCTTTTGTCAAATATTATTGCTCATGGAGTATTCAACGCTTTACCATTAATAATAAGCTTCTTCTAAGACTTTCTTTTATAGAAATCCTCGAATATTGAGATAACCTCTTGAGATTGAGATAATTTATTAGTACCAACTGAAATAAAATCATTTTCCTTTATAGATTTTAGACAAAATGGAATAGCTTGATAAGGATTCAATCTTCCTGCTGCCAATGGCTTGATATTCAAAATAGAAATTTTAGTATTTTGGATAATATTCTTCAGACATTCCGGACTGGTGTCTGACATGAACCCAATTTGATTATATGGCTGTATTATTATTTTAATATCATACTTGTTATTCTCTACAGCCTTAATTACCTGATGATAGTGGCAAGATAATCCGGGAATCATATTCTTATCTCGAATATATTCCACAATCGGATTTAATCCCTTAATCTTTAATGTGTTCTTATCTAATGCAAAATCAGTATAATTCCGATGAGGAATGCATATACTTACCTCATGATCAGCACACCATTCAATTTGCTTGAAAATATCCATTTCCAATCCTTTGACTGTTTTTCTGGTGCTAGGACTGCATATCCAGTGGATTTTTACACCTTTTTCTTTTTGTATAAGTTGAATTGCATTATATATTCGAATTCGAGGAGAAGAAATTATAGCATTCACACCTTTATCTAATAAATATTCTAAAATCTCGGTTATTCGCTCTATTTTTCTAAATTTGTGAAAGTAATAAGGTCCGTAAATAAAATCTAATCGATGATTAATTCCAACAAAATTATTAGTGCCACAAATAAGTTTTGAGATTTTGAGATGTTCTAAAGGGATTTTAGGAAGCATATTAGGTACTTTACTATTACCTCATTTGACTTAACAATTTTTTTTTTTGGTTATTTTTAATCTAGGAAACAGAAGATATTTGATTTTTCCTCCTTGTATTAAATGGGTCCATCTGTTCGACATAATTTCAATTTCTGCAAATTGAATGGCTTGGATCATAGTAGATACGTCTGTATCTAATTTATAGAAATTTAGCTAATAGAATAGATCTTTTTGTTAGGAATGTAAATTTTTTTATATTAGGTACGTATACTTTCGTTTAGAGGGGAGTAATATGTCTGAATATGATATGAATGACTCGAAGCTAGAACAATTAATGTTCAGCGTTAGAAAACTGCAACAAGAGATTGAAAACCTCTTTACTGCCAAAGAGATGAAAAAACAAGCTTTAATGAACGCTTGTAGAGCTAAGAAGAATAATGTTTTTCATAATGTAGGATCAACTCTGGAAGATGCAAGAAAAAATCTGGAAACTCATCGAAAACGATATCAAGCAGCGATTCGAGCTAGTGAATCTGCTAAAGCTCAAATGAAACACGCTGAAAAAATGTTTAGAGAAGCATCATTAAATTTCAAAAAATCCTCATATGAATGCGAAAAACAAGAAAAGGACAATATAAAGAGGATTTCAAAAGAATTTTCAAATAAAATTAAAGTTAAACAAAAGGAATTGAAAGCTTTAGAACATAGAATAAAAAGCGTGACTCAAAACTTAGAATAATTTAAAATATTATCACTTTATTCATTTCTTGCATAGTTTCCAGTGTTATTTCTCCATATATACAAAAACTCGGTCATTTCGTTTGACCGGTTTACCTACCCTAATCGTGATAAGGTAATCATCTTGAATTTTATTAAGATCAGGAGTTTGTTGTATTTGACGATTTTTATGAAACATTTCCGTAATTTCATGTTTATAGAATGTCCCTTTTGGACCACCTTCTATGTATAATATATCTCCCGGTTTAAATTGACCTTTTTGTAGAGATAGTTTCGCAATATGCTTGTCACGATAATAAGTTACAACAGTTCCAACTTCCATTTTGCGAAAATTAGCCATATTTCCACTCCGTTGGTTAACATCTAGATATGTAGGAATTCCAAAGTAGAACCCGGTGCTAAAACCTCTATTATATACAGTAGCAAGTTCTTCTTTCCATTTTTTTGCTTGTTCGCGTGAAAAACTACCTTCAGAATATGCATCTATAGCATTTCTATACAATCTAGAAACAGTTTCAATATATCGAGGAGATCTCATGCGACCTTCAACTTTCAAAGACGAAATTCCCGCTTCTATTAGCTCAGGAATATACTCGATCATGCACAAATCTTTAGCATTTAGAAAGAAATACCCATCATAATCAATTTCAGTACCGTTTTCATGAATTAACGTCCATTTCTGTCTACATGGTTGTAAGCATTTTCCCCTATTTGCTGAAAATCTCGGATTATTGGTTATATCTTCACTTAAATAACATCTTCCTGAAATCGAAGTACACATTGCCCCATGCACAAATGCTTCAACTTTCATTGTATCTAAATTTGCTGATATTTCTTTTATTTGTTCTAATGATAGTTCTCTAGCTAAAATTGCACGTTCTGCCCCAATTTGCTCATAAAATTTTGCTGCAATAGTATTTGAGATACTTGCTTGTGTAGATATGTGAAATGGAATTCCTATCTCTTTAGCAATTTGAATTGTTGCAAGATCGTGAACAATCACGGCATCAACTTCTGAAGTATAAGCAGATTCGATCAATTGGTGAAGTAATTCTAATTCTCCTTCATAAATTATGATATTAGAAGTGAGATACGCTTTGATTTGATTATCATGGCAGAACCGAATAAAATCTGGTAAATCCGCTTGAGTAATATTCTTTGCATGCATACGCATATTGAAGGTTTCAGTTCCAAAATAAACTGCATCAGCAAAACCAATTGTTGCTTCCACGGATTTTTTATTTTGAGCAGGAATCAATAGTTCTACCATTTGGTATTCATTTATGGTAATTTGTAGATTAATAAATCTCTTTTCTCTTTTGGAAAAAAATTCAAAATATGATGAATTGTAGATATGAAGTATCTCAAGAAATAAATAGTTCTATCAGCAAGAAGTTGTATGGGTGAAAAATCACTATCCATACAAACAAAGATATTAATTTTATTCGTATGTTTACTTTTAGGTGCGTTTTTCATACCCAAAAAAATCTCTGCTCAGGAATCTATAAACGTTTTGTATGTAAGTGAAGAAGTGGAAGAATGGAGAGATGACTCCTTCCAAGCTGCTTTGGATTTAGATCCTATTTTTAACATTACACATCAAAATCCAAATTTTATTAATTTTACTGCTTATACAAATGGTTCAGAATTACTTAATCATTATGATTTAGTGTGCTTATTAGATGTGGTTTTGAATACAGCCAATCAAACGATTTTAAAAGAGTTTGTACTTGCAGGTGGATCGTTATTAATTCTCTGTGGTAATAATCTCACAGAAAACCCAGAATTATTTGTAACCATGGAAATTATCCAATTCTATGATATTGGAAATGTATCAGCAAGTACGGAGGTTGCTTTATCATCAGGTATTAATTCATCTAGTCCATTAGAAAATAATATAGATTGGAACTCTTGTCCCGCCGTGGAGAACTATACTTCATTTGGAGATACCTTACATTCCAGTTTTAATGGAACTGAATTAATTGTAAAAAGTCCTCGGGATGATAGTCTTGTGACTACTATGGATCCCTTGGTATTTACTAAAGAATTTAATACAAGTACAGGTAAAATCGGGGTGATTTCTTATTGGTTAGAAGATCAAGTAAATCAACAGTTCATTTTATGGGCTTATTATAATTATTTTGTATATTCATTTACATGGATTACACTAAATCTACCGGATAATATTGAACCATACGCATCTTGGAAGTACAGTCCTGTTCCGCATATTGTTTCTCAAATCACGCTGACATGCGTAATGACAATTCTAATTATCTTAACGATCTTTATCATCTACAAAATTCGAAAACACTCAAATAAAACTCGAGAATCACTTGCTGAAATTTCGTTTGAGGATAACAATGATTCTAAGGAAACTCAATCCAAATTAAAATCTAATCGACGGAAGCGGTTTAAACCTAGGAAAATGAGGAAAGAAGAAATAACTGATTGGGAAGAGATTGGTGTTCATCGACAACTCTCTGGATTTTTTACTTCATTTATTATTTCTGTGATCTTCGGAATCCCCCAATTAATAATGGCGTTTTATGTATTTCCACGATTTATAAATCCATATCCCTTAGCGCAGGGTAACTATAACTTTACACTTAAAACGTTTGAAGCAATTTGGTTAGTATT
>JAEOUK010000565.1 GCA_016839385.1 Promethearchaeota archaeon | reverse complement strand
GCCCTTACGTAGTGGAAGCAGTCGCAGATAGCTTGGGAATTCGCTTATATGACTGGTCAAACGGTGAGGGATTTCGATATTATTTGTTGGACACTGGTCTTTTTAATGATAATTATGCTACACTGGGCGCATTTTTCCAAGAATTTGGATATGTAATGAAAAGGGTTGCACTAAATTGGATTGCTGGGAGAGAAGCACCTTTATTCCCAATGTTAGGTTCTTTTTTCATTGGAATGGGAATTGTATATGTGATCATGCAAGATAAGCCCCAAAGAAAACACTTGAGATGGTTACTTCTACCAAGTCTTCTTGCACTGATATTAGGTGTTTTGGATCTGTTCTTCCTCTATCAATTTATTGATGGTTCTGATGTGGTCCATTATGGTATTGATGCTATGTTTGCTAATATTGGTTTCCATATCCATCCACGATGGTTTGCTTTAGTTTCTCTTGGATTGCAAGCCCCATTGATATTAGCGACATTGAGTTGGGTTGAATTCAATCCAAAAATCAACGAACGAAATTGGTTGAGATATACACGATGGATTCGAAGATTTGGAATATTTAGTCTCACAGTCTATTTCCTTGGCGTGATTGATTTCGTGATAAGATTTTCTATGAGTGCGATTGTACCGGAGGTACCAGGAGTATCAGATTTCCTCTCTCGATATGGATTAAATACTATGTGGGCTGTAATAACAGCAGCTATTTTAATGATAATTTGGACTTTCGGCTTATATGCTTGGGATAAAATCGGTCGAGGATATGGGACTTTTGAATTTTTGTTAAGCTTGTTGAAACTACCAAAAGCTGGACGAAAACGAGACTGGAAAGATCCTATTGGTCTTCGAGGATCTTTATGGGACGTTGAAATGGTGTCTTTTGTAAAAGAAAAACGATCTTAATTCGAAATCGCATTAACATTCCTTTTTTTTCTTTATATCTAAACTAAAACGTTAGACAATGCCATCCTTGTTTTATCATGTTAGAAACATCCTCTCCCACATATTTTACAGTTATTCCCAAATCTTCTAGTTTTTTTGACACCCCGTACATGTCACTGCAGGCTTTGCATGCCCATACTTGAACCTTTTCCTTCCCAATCAATTCCTTAACTTTTAAACCAACAACGGAATCATCAAGAATAGTTTTTTGAGCAGGACCCCAAAAGATAAACACTCCTTCTTGCATCCACCCATGTTTTATTGAGTTAGGACCATACATTAGAGCTACATCAGTTATTACATGAGAATCAGCTGAAGTGATAATCATAAATAATTTAGAATTAGGCATAAAAGATCTTAGGGATCTTGGATTTTTTAATGTGAAACTTATGAAAATAACATTTTCAAACGGTCAAATTCATCAGTTTTATTGGTCTGTTTCATCTCCTCATACACACTTCTAGCTTGATCCATATCTCCTTTTAGATATAATGCGTATATTTTTCCTAGGTATGCATCATGAGAGAACAAAGGGTTTCGATCAATAACGAAGTCGAACCATTCCAATGCTTGATTATAGTATTCTTCTCTGGTTTTTTCATCTAATTCCGGCATTAATGAAGAATATAATGCATAATCTTGTGCGCGTGCTATGATTTTAACAAAGTCTCCCATTCGTAATAAATTTGCAGCCATTTCATTTGCATTGTGAAGTACTCGTGCCATAAGGATCCAATTATTAATACAGTATTAAAACAGACAAGTGAGAACGAATTTTGGAGATTTAAAATATAAATATGGCAGTTTGATGTTTCTCTGAGTTTCACATTTTTATAGGATTAAAAATGATTTGTAATCATGGCAGATTTTGATTTTTGTATAGTTGGAGCAGGAACGGCAGGTTTAACCGCAGCAATCCTAGCAGCACGAAAGGGATTTAAAGTTGTAATATTGGAAAAAGGAGAAATCGCGGGACCAATTCCTCGCGGAGAATCTATGGCACATTACCCACTTGAAGATGAAGTTCTTGGAGAAAATTTTATCCAAAGTATTGCTACAGTTAATCCTTCGTATCGGAGATACCATAGTCCAGGAGACAAGAGGACGACCCTAGTTGATGTTAAAACTCCTTATTATTTTTTTGATTGGAGAGAGCTAATGGATCGGTTCGTTGAAAAAGCTACAGAAGTAGGAGTAGAGATCCGGTACAATGCAGAAGTACTATCTCCGATGATTAATAAAAATGACGTATGCACAGGTGTCACTTATAAAATTTCTTCGGAAAAAGAACAAAAATTGTCTGCCAAAGTCGTACTTGCATGTGATGGATATAACAGCACTATTGGTAAAGCCTTAGGGGTGAATTATTCTGCAATCAACTGCCCGATTATGAAATATCGAGGGAAAAATGCAAATATCGATATTGAAAAATATCCAAATCCTCAATTTTGGTTGATTCCAACCGGTGATTTGGAGTATGCACCTGATTTTCCACCTTCAGCAGCTTATGTATTTCCTATTGGAGGAAAAAACATAGAAGCGGGAGTTATGTTACGAATGGGTCAAGTTCCCAAAATGAAAAATGCAAAACTCCCTTCAGATGAAAAAATCAAGGAAGTTTGGGAAAAATTAAAAGCGGAATATCCAGGATTCTCTAGTTTTTTTAAAGGAGTTGAAGTAGAATATGAAGGTTTGACGGGAATGCCAAATGCATCCTTAGCAGAGAAATTTATCTTAGGAAATGGAGGAGTAATCATAGTCGGAGATGCTGCTGGTTTTGTAGATGCTAACGGCTCATCAGGTTTATATTACGGAATGAAAGCAGCAGCAGAATGGGTTGAAATATTAGATTTATTTCTTAAAACTAATGGAGTTTGGAATTCTGTTGTTTCATCAGAGTTAGAAACTACTTTCAGAAAGACAAAAATCTGTAAACATATTAAGAAATCCTATGGATTGATTGGTATTTCCGAAGCATTCCTCTTTCGAATATTAGGCACTGGGAAATCTATTAATCGATTCTGGTGGTTATTCTCGATCATGATAAAATCGGCTAGTTAATTGATAAAAATGAACATAACGTAGATATATAAAGGTAAATGGTCATCACAAGGTAAAAAAATCATTTAAGTGATGAATTTATGAACGCCGGAGAAGTAATACTGATTTTTTGCCTTGTTTCAGGAATAGCAGGTTTAGGAGTCAACATCCTATTTTATAGAGTAGTGTATAAGAAAAAGCTGAGAAAACGAGCAAATACATTCACTTGGTTATGGACAATGGGAATTGCGTTGGTTATCAACGCTCTTCTAAACGGAATTTTGCTACACGATGTTGATGTAGGAAGTTTTGGTGGAGCTATAGCATTTCCTCTCGCGATGATTTTCTATATTACACCATTTTTTACAATTATCGTACCTTCATTCTGGGCTTTAGTTCGCGCGATTTTTATAAAAGCTACCCCCAGTAAAGAAAGAAATTTTGCTCAAAAAACACCTGAACCTACATTAAAATGAATTTTTTTTCTTTTCTTATTTTTATGGTATAAATTTCTCATCATTTGAATAGAATTTTCCATTTCGTAATTCCAATAGTTGGGAAATTTGACTGGTATATTCTTTGAATTTTTTTAGTGGAATCTCATTGTCTTGTGAAAATAAGCTATTCAATAATCTGTGCTGCATTTTATTGTTCTCAAAATATGTTTGCAATGTTAACAGAGAATTTTCCATGTAATATTGCGAGTTTGAACTGAAACACAATACTAAATATTTATCGATTCCAGAACAAAATGAAATACACCCATAAACATCCCGACCCCGATTCCAAGTCCAATAGTGTGTGATGGGCTCTGTATGTAATAAATACTCTCTAACCGTATATTCAAGATAATGAAGAGTATCACGGTTATCTGGATTAAAGGGAGGAAATCGGGTTAAAATTTTTAATTTTGTATTACTTTTTTGATCTTCTGTAAATACTAAGAATCCAAGTAGGTCCATACTCCAAATGTATCGCTTCTCTCAAATCAATGCTATTTTTGGAAAAATTTGTTAAAAAAAAAACAAAGAATCGTAATAACTAATGAAAAGTAGGATACTCTGAAATTACTATTCCTCGTCTTCTTTCTCTAATTCTTTCTTTTTAACATCCCTAACTGCCTTCTCCGGATCGGTAACCATAAAAATGCCGAGATTGTCCTTTTTACCCCCGGTTGTTGGCTTCTTTTTATATTGTGACATGTGAGTTATCATTCATTATATTTTTGAAATGGTGATGGCAGATCTAAGACTTATACATTTGCTTTGGTACTCACTAATGAAATTAAATACGCTTTTGAACACTCCTATTGACGTATAGACTAGATTTTAGATTCTACACTAATGATTTTCCTTCTATTGAAAATTGATCGCTTCTCCTTTAATCCCAGAGATGCATTTTGAACCATAATGCATTTGAATCTGTTCTACTGATAGTAGAATGATGAAATTCCTGAATAAGAAATGGAAAAAAAATATGTTCTGGATTGGTATTGTGTTATTATCTTGCTACTTGGTGCAAATTCTACTTCCATTTTTCGTGGGATTAACAGCATCGACTACTAAAAACTCCTCAAATTCCTTGAAAATCCTTTCTTATAACGTGGAATTTGGAGCAAATTCAGAAACTATCTCACTAATTACTGAAATGGAAGCAGATATAGTGGGATTGCAGGAACTGACGGGAGTGGAAAAAGATGGTATAGGATTAAGCATCTCAGAATTTGCTGATCAATTATCATATGAGTATTATGCAATTCCGTCAAGTGAAGATGTCTGGTCTTACGGATTAGCTATCTTTTCGAAATATAATATTACTAATACCGAATTTATCCAAATTCGAGAGGATGATGTATTATCACGAGGAATTCTTATTGCTGAAATTGATGTAAATGGAACTCTGATAAATGTAATTGACACTCATTTGGATGTGCCTTTCTACTACATCAGTCGTTATCATCATGTTCAAACCATTTTAGACAATTTGGATTATTCAAAACCATTAATTCTATTAGGTGATTTTAACACGCCAAATTCTTTGTTGGATATTAGTTATTGGAGTTTATTCACACATTTACATGATACTTGGATTGCATCAGGAAAAGCTCCATTTTTAGGAAAAACTTGGCATGTATCATTCCCATTTTTGCGGATTGATTATATTTGGGTAAACCATCTTTGTACCGTAGTTAAAAACTCAGCACAATTAGCTTGGAATGTAGAGTCTGCCGATCATAAAGCTCTTTCTATTCGAATAATAGTTTGAAAAAAAATAAATGGTTATTTCATGCTAAATATTAGATTAATGGTTAAATGAATGGTTTTCATGGCGACCCCAAAGGATAATGTTAACTGCTCTAATTCTCTATGGTGAGATTCGAACCATTTATCCACAAAATCCATGCGCTCTGGTATTTTTTTGTTCATTCTTTTCACCAATAACAATAACACTCGATATTTTTGGTCAATTTCAACCTCGAGTGTTTCTTCTGAAGCTTCTGCGTTCACCATATCGGAAAAGTCCAATTTAAATAGGGCGTCAACACCCGTCTCCAAAATTTTACCGATTACTTGCAATTTCATATTGTAACGATCAGATAAGCGATATAATCTTGCTTTGGCTATAGATTTGATTGCGGTCAATATTTCGTTAATATCTCGCTTTCCTAATTCTTCAATATCTTCATCACGTAATTCTTCTACATTATCCCATTTCTTGAACCTACGGAAAAACCGATCTAATCTTCGAATATCATCACTCATGTAAAATTATCCCTATTATCTTTTAGATTGATAATCTTGATAACGCTTAATTAGTATCGGGAAACAGAAAAAGAAAAAAAATCCTAATATTGGGATTTTTTATTAAAAATCAGAAGAGAACCCACCAAAATAATTGTAGAAATACCTATTCCCACCGAAATTGAGTAAATTTCCACCGGAATTCCCGAAATCAATACTGTAGGAAGTAGTATTATTCCCGATATCTGGTTTCCCAAATATACAGAGAGAACGGCGGATACTGCTACAGAATTAATTAAGATTCCAAAAAATACTCCAATCGAACAAGCTACCGAAATAGTCGCAAGTGATAAAATTAGGCTTTCTGCATTCATCTCTATTAAAACTGAGATTGATGTGTTGAATTTCACTAGATCTACAATAACACCAAGTGTAAAGCTGAGAAAAACTGCAATTAACAAGCACGATAATACAGCGAAATATTTCGCTAAAATAATTTCCCATCTTTTTACAGGTCTTATAAGGAATAAATCATAGACATTTTGTGTTCGTTCTGTCGTAATAGTTGTACTTAACATAACGGAAGACAAAGTTCCCCCTATAGCTCCAACCAAAATTGCTACGAATGTAGTTAAAGGAATTCCTTCCAAATCAGGATTCAAAAATTGAACGAGAAATGAAATCAAAGGTAATCCAATCCAAAGAACTACCATAAGCTTAGATTTATAGTAACCCTTTAGTTCATCTAAGTAGAGTAAACCAAGTTTAGTCTTTCTCATGTTATTTCCCACCTCCTACAAAATGAAGATATACATCTTCTAAGTCAGGTTCTAAAACATCAATTTTTCGTATTTTAATGGAATTCTCAGTAATATAATTTAGAATCTTCTGCATTCCTTGATCAATACCAATTTCAGGACGCATGTGAATAATCTGTTCCAATTCAGATTCTTGAGAGATTTCTTGTATAGAATCGATTTTGTCTTGTTGCAGCTGAGAGCTTTGCTTGCTATATGCTATTTTTATGGAATTCGAAATTCGAAATTCCTCTCGTAATTCTGCAGGTGTACCTGTTTTCATAATCCTACCTTGATGAATGATCGCAATGCGTGTTGCTAGATTCTCTATATCCCCCAAAATATGCGAGCTGAAGAAAATGGTGGTTCCTTTCTTATGCAACTTCTTGATAATGTTTGAAACTTGATATCGAGCACCTGGATCCAAACCTGACATTGGTTCATCTAATACGAGAAATGGAGGATCATGCATTAAGGCTTGTGCAAATTTTAGTTTTTGCTTCATCCCACCAGAAAGATGGACGATTTTTTTGTTCTGTACATCATTTAAACCCACGATTTCTAATGATCTCTCTATTGCATCATTCAACACGCTTTTGGGTATTCCTGATAACAATCCGAACGTACTAAGAGCGTGATGAACGGTTCTCCAATTCTGAAACTCAACTTCTTGTGGGAGATAACCCAATTCCCGATGAAGCTCTGATGAGACTTCCTGATTTGATAATGGTTGATCTTTATATCTAATGATGCCTTCATAGTTTTTTATCAAACCCACAAGCAATTTTATCGTAGTAGTTTTTCCTGCTCCATTAGGTCCAATATACCCCAAGATCTCCCCTTGCTGTATGGAAAAAGAAATACTGCCTAATGCAGTTACATCTTTATATCGTTTAGTAACCTCTTGAATGTCAAAAAGTGGTTGCATATAGATTCCAATTTTTTATGAATATGTAATATTGGACAGTAGAAAAGGCATTATGAATCTTTTGAAAATCCTCTAATTAAAAAAAATGTAATTTCTTATGGATCAATTAGAATATCGGTCCTATTTCAATAAGTGAGAGATAAAAGGGGATAAATCTATAGGTTGAGAGAAATGCTGTGAACTGAAGTACCACTTCTAAGGATAACACAATTAAGATTCCTATAAACACCTTTTTATTGAATTGAATTAGTGTATGAATTCTAAAAACCTCTAATATGGTGGATGTAATAACCAATAGAAATAAGAGCCACGCTATCGGCAGGGTCCATATTATTGAAGAGGGAGACATGAATCCTAGAGCAGTAAGATTCCAGGTTTTTACGCCTACTTCATGAAATGTTAAGATCCAAAACGGATAAATCCACCAAGGGTTCCTAAAAACCTTCTTTTTTTTGTAGATAACCATTCTCAAATAGAACACCAATAGTACGAAACTAAAAGCTGCTACAAACTGGTAGTGATAGAAATCGAACGTAAATGATGCTCCTAAAATCCAAACAACTACCCATGTGAACATCTGAATCATAAAAATCCAGTTTTGTTTCAGAAAGTCACCTAGGGATGTTCGTTCAGATTCCTCTTCAATTTTGAAAATTTTCCTAAGTTCAAACAGCTTTTTCTTGCCTAGATACAATTGCTTTAATTTAAAAGACAGAATTATTGATGGGATTAGGAAAATTTTCGATTTTATAGGATTTTCTGTATTAAATACTGTGATTTCTGCATCTGGCAAGAACCACATTACCAAATAAAACAATTCGGTTAGAAAACCATAAAAAAACATGGGAAGTCCTTGATAAAATGCTTTAACACTTAGGAGTTTTACTCCTTCCGAAGCCATATAAAGATTCCACGAAAAACCAAGGAAAAAAACAAAAGTCCATCCTAATGATTCATGGATTTTTTCAATAGTCAGTGTATATTTCGATAAATCGAAACTAGTAGACCGTTTCTTGAAAAATTTTGTTTCTTGAATTCTCAAACCATTTGAAGATAGAGTAAATCCCATTCTATGCCGATTTTCTAGTAAGTGAGGGATAAAAACGACTATATTACAAAAAATTGACAAAATAATGAAAACTCCTATAGGCAGAGGGATTAATATCTGAAAATTATGTTCAAGGCGAACCGCAGTCACAGGTATGAATATGATTTGGACGAAAATGTGAAGAAATTTCACAAAATCTATTCCGTAAAGTTTTATTTCGGTAGATCTTGATTCACTCATCCTTGAATCCCCTCCAAAATACTTGTATGATTACAATACTCACTGAGTAATCCATGACCTTGCCAGATTTGAGCTACGTCGGCTGCAGATATGGTTTGGGGGGTGATATTTAGACTTATGTCAGGAGCATCAATCCAATTCATATATCGTGCCCACCAATAAATTGTGGTGAAATCTGCGTGATATTCTTCATGAAGAATATCGATAGAAGCCGGGACTGGTACACGTAATTTAAAAGGATTTCTTTGCCAAATCCAATCCTCTCTGGGTCGCCAATCAACGGGAAGAGCCCATAAAGTATGGGATTTCATTGAATCTAATCCAATACCGATTTCAATTAAATTTCGAAGTACAATATTTTCATAATATTGTTCAGCTAGGGGATCCATCAATAATTGCTCTCTAACTTCTGCATCAGAATAATTCAGACTAGGATCATCAAACATCGTTACAAGTTCCGAATAATCGGGCTCTTGGTAAATATTGAACCCATTCCAACGATCCTCAGCCATTCTTGCTAACGAATCTTTTATCTCCGAAATAATATGAGCATAATGAGAGGAATTAGCAGCAGCGGATTTACTATTCTTTATTTGAGGTTCCATAGAGAGATACAAGGATTGGAAAAACGCATTTTTTAGAGGTTTAATCGCATTATAATTGTCTTCTAATAAATCATAATAAATAGAACTTAGATCTGAGTTCCGTTCTAGATACCACCATGCCCATTTTGCTTCCCAGTTTAGATTTACAGGATAAAATGATGGCCAGACGTTTTTATAGCCGTTATAATTGTTTTGCATCATGAGAAAATTATACTCAGTCAAAATTTCTTGATATAATGGAGTATATTTCTCTGGATCTACTTCCATGGCTACCCGTAAAAAGGTTGGGGGAAGTTCCCATCCTGCAAAAGGAGATCCGTCCATATCTGCTGCATTTGTTCGAAGAGATTTTATATCGCCATCAAGAGGTTCTATTGTCTTCCAGTCGTTTTTTATCAAGTTGTCTACCACTTCAACGAGAATTGCACCAGCCCGTTTCAACAAGTCTTCATTTTCCACGAAGTTGAGGATACTCGCAATCGCAAAAACAAGTCCTACATTTTGATCTCGAGAGGTGTCCCCAACAACGACCCATGAAGAAAAATCATACTCTAAATTTGAAACTGTCCCCCACTTTGTGTAAACAGTAGTTGCGGGGCATAAATTTCCATAGTAATTACTTGGGTTATCTGGTTCTTCCCCATTTATTCCAAAAGTATTGTTTGGCAGTGCAAATCTGATTAAATGTCCTGGAATACCTGATGCACGAGTTTGGATCCAATACCCATCTAAAACACGTGAGATTTGTTGTTCTGCGGCTTGTACTCCTGCAAGATTACCTTCTCTATTATAAACAGCCCATCGTAAGCACTGTCCTTGTAAATATTCAGCCGTATGAATTGGACTATCCCCTAAATGATTCAATCTTTGCATACGTACATCAGACAAATTATTCCACCAACCTGGACTCGATGTGTTATCTGGAGTCCAGTTGTAAGGATCTGTAATTGCGTGCTCAGGAAAATAGTTAGAATCGAATAATGCTACACCACTAAATCCTAATGGCATATGATACAATGCTTGTCTCATTTCTGCACCTAATACATTATGATCCATAGGATTTCCCTCAACTAATAAGTGTAAGCGAGTCGAATTAATTAGTTTCAATTCGTGGGGATTGTTTTCTGGCTCAAATTCCATGAAGTAGAGAAACTTGTTGAAAACAACATTTGTATAAATTATAAGAGAAGAAAATAAGCATACTATTATTAGGAATATAGCAAGAGAGAATATCTT
>JAEOUK010000564.1 GCA_016839385.1 Promethearchaeota archaeon | reverse complement strand
AATCTTTAATCCATTTCCTAAATGATATGCTGAAGGGAAAAATGGAGTATTTTCTGGAACATTAAACGTAGCAGCAAATTGTAAATTAGTAAAAGGATCTTTTTCTGCAAGTCTTTTTATAAGTATTGCACATTTTTCGACAGCTTCGGTTGAGATGCCATTCTTTACAGATGAAGCTTGAATACTGGAAAACATAAGAGGGTGTTTGGATAAATGGTTTGGCAAAATATTTATTGACTTTAATTGTGTTGGGGTCAAAGAAGTAGACTGATCACATAATCCAGGAAGAAATGAATAATAATCCAACAATTTCTGCTTTGCTATTTCATCAATGTAATCTAATGTATCTGAAATTTCTTCAAAGAAGTTATTGTCAAATACAGATTGTTTCGTAAACGGAGTAGAACAAAATCGAACTGTTTGAACTTCGATATTTTTCGTTGTGAATTGATTCCGTAATTCTGAAACTTTCTCTAAGTTTTTCTTTAGAGAATCAAGAGATTTTTTAGTACTTTGCAATGGAGATCCAAGAGTTATTGCTCTTATTTTCAAGTTTTTTTACTCCTTATTATTCTGCCGTAATTGTCCTCGAATATATCTTTCTACCTGTTGGCCGGGTTGATAAATACCAAAATGTCCTTCACATAATATATCCGCTTGTTTTGAGATTAGAATTTTCATCGAATTCGCCCAATCATTAATATTAGAGTTGAATTCTCTCATAAATGGACCGTGTATATCTTGACCGAATAGAATTTTTTTTCCCTCATCTTTTACCATTACCGCTATGGATCCAGGAGTGTGTCCAGGAGTATGGATGATTAGAAATTCGGTACCACCAATGATATGTTTTTCTTCGGATTTTTTTAGTACTACATCTACAGAAACCGGATAATAAGTGACACCATACCAACTAGCGGCAATTATTTTTTCTGTTCCCGGTACTCCCTCAATTGCTTCACGTTCCCAATCATGAGCATAAACTTTCAGATTGATTTTTTTTTTGAGTTCGACAGCTGACCCGGTGTGATCAATATGGGCATGAGTTAAAATCAGAACTTTCACACGTTGAGAATCCAATCCAATTTCCGCGATGTTTTTCAACAATTGTTCACTTGAATTTACTCCACTGTCTATTAGAACTAAACTTTCGTCCTTACATTTTACAAGAAAGACTCCTGCATCTTCTGGATTACTGAAAGTGCTACCCCCTATTTGAAACACATTTTTCGTTATTTTTAGGTACGGCATTAAATCATACTTCCTTTGTTTTGAAATTAACACGAAAGAATAAATCAATTTGGTTATTGTGGGTCATGCTAATGTTTGATTATCATATCCATACAAAATATTGTAATCATGCCAAGGGAGAAATGGAAGAATATGTCCAAGTTGCAATTAAGAAAAATCTAACTGAAATGGGATTTTCTTGCCATATTCCCAGAGAATTTTATCCAGAAGAGGTACCTCGAGATTTATACGCTATGACCTTAGATGATCTGAATTTACACTACTTTCCAGAAATTGCTCTTTTACAAGAGAAATATAATGAAGAAATCTTTATCAAAATGGGATTGGAAATTGATTATTTTAAGTGGATTCAAGAGCCAATTAATAAATTTATTGATGAAAATGGACAAAAGTTGGACTATATTATTGGTAGTGTTCACATTCTTAACACATATGGGACAATTTGGAGTGTAGATGATCGAGATGCGTATGATAAATTCAAAAAATTCGGAGTGGATTTTATTTACGACCAGTATATAGAAGCAATTATAGAAATGATACATACAAGAAAATATCATATTTTAGCACATCTAGATTTACCAAAGAAGTACGGGTACCGACCATCTAATTTAGAACAATATTTTGGCAAAATCGGTGAATTATTAGATGAGGTAAAAAAATATGGTATGAGTGCAGAAATTAGTACAGGGGGATTGCGTAAGTACATTAGAGAACAATATCCAGAAGATCGAATTGTCAAAATGATGATTGAACGTGATATTCCTCTCATAACTTCATCCGATTCTCATAAACCTGAGGAAGTTGCATATAAATTCAAAGAATTGTATCAATATCTTAAGGATTTGGGAGTAACTCAGCTAGTTAGTTATCGCAATAGAGTAAAAAAGTATATAGAAATTGACTGAATCATGCCAGAAAATCCCAAAACTAAGAAAGCAGTAGAATATTTATACAAAATGCTGGAATATTTAAAAAAATATCATACTAAAACATTACTTGAAGAAATTCAACAAGATGCAAATAAGCAAAATGAGCCTGTTGATCCATTTCGTATTTTGATAAGTACTGTCTTATCAGTCCGCAATCGAGATGAAAGTACTCATCAAGCGACTGTAAATCTGTTCGATAATGCTGGAATAGATACTCCTGAAAAACTACTAAACACTCCAATTAACCATGTAGAAGAATTAATTAGAAAATCTGGGATGTATAAAACTAAAGCTCAACGTATAAAAGAGATAAGTCAAATTCTCATTCAAGAATATGATGGAGAAGTTCCAAGAGATTTGGATGATTTACTAGCTTTACCAGGAGTTGGTAGAAAAGTGGCTAATTGTGTATTAGTATATGCATATAAAGAGCCTGCAATTCCAGTTGATACACATGTTCATCGAATCTCAAATAGAATGGGATTAATATCAACTACAAAACCTGATCAAACCGAGATAGAACTAAAAAAAATTTACCCAAAACAATACTGGTTGGATGTAAACAATACTTTCGTCTTATTTGGGAAAACTACATGCAAACCAATTGGTCCACTCTGTGATGAGTGCCCAATAACAGATGAGTGCCCTAAAATAATCGTTAAAAAATCACCTAAAATAAGAAAATAAGCTCAATTAATTTTTACTGCTTCCAAGTAAACTCATTTAGGTTGTACTAAATTAGCTTAGTTATACACTAAAATGGGAATTCCTAAGAATTTCATTTCTAAAAGCGCTTATTTCAAGTGAAACGGACTACTAGGAGTACTATGTGATATGCCTGATCAAGATGACGAGGTTCCAAGGGAGAATCCTCAGCAGAATAATAGTGATATTATTAATATTGACCCACTAGATAGTTCAGAAGATGAAATTCCAGCAGAAATTGACGAATCCCCCACTCCTCTTCCTCCTGAATCAAAACAAGAATCACTAGATTCGAGCCGAAAGCAATTTTTCAATCAAATCATTGGAATGATTCATGATCTTGACAATCAAGATGTTCTATCTAAGATTCTTCATGATGGATGCTCAATTTTAGGTGCAACTTCAGCTGTATTAGTAATTTGGGAGGACAAATTAGGTTTTTTTAATTCCATTACTGGATTTCCGGAAGATATGAACATACGAGGGCACCTCATAAATACAAATGAGGGCTTGTGTGGTAGAATTTACTTAGAAAAAAAGACAATATGGATTAGGAATTATAGCAAATCCATCTATTGTTATAAACTATTTAAAAAATTAGATTATAAATATGCTATAGGTACCCCCATCATAATCCGTAATGAGTTAATCGGAAATGTGAATTTTTACTATGATACCATGCCGGAGAATGAAAACCAGGTTCTGAAACGATTTATTGAGGATCTTAGTCAACAACTTAGTATTGTAATTATAAACTCCCGAATTTACCAGCAACTCCAGGAAAAATCGGAAAAATTAGAAAGTACCGTGAAATTTCTGAATTTGTTACTAGATCGATCACCAAATATTGTCATTAATCTCGATAATAATGGGAAAATTCGATACTGGAATAAAACTGCAACTGATGTATTAGGTTATACTTCCCATGAAATGGCAGATTGTAACATTCCACTTGCAGATCATAGTAATTCTGAAAAATTCCTTGAATATTTTATTCAAGCACGTAAAGGAGTAACCTATGAAAAAGCTCCTTTGGATTTTAAGAAGAGTAATGATGAGACTATTACGTTAAATTTGAAAATTATACCCATTCAGAGGAAAAAAGGGGAAGAAGCACAATCCATTTTGATTTTTGCAACAGACGTTTCCCGAAAACAAATTCTAGAGCAAAAGATAAAGAAAGCAGAAGAAGAAATTACTGCTCATAAACAAGAACTTGAAAAGACTCAAGAGTTACTAGATGATGCTCGTTCAAGTCTAGCAGATGCTGAGAAATTAGCATTAATTGGTAGAATTTATGGAAATTTAGCAAACCAGATTAACAATCCCTTAATGATTATCAGTAACTGGGTACAAGTATTAATGGATTCCTTTGAAGAAGATACTTCTCCCGAAGGGAAGGAATACCATTCCTATTTATCAGAAATTCCTTCAGAAATCGAAAGAATTGCAGAAATAGTAAGAAAAATTCGAGTGTATTCTGAAATAGCCACACAAAAACAAATGCGAGAAATATCTGTTGTGAATGCTCTAAAAGATGCAGTAAAAGATATCAAGAAATTTGCTAAAGGAGAACGGATTAAAATTGACATCATTTCCAATCAACTCAAAAAACCACCGACAATTTTGGGGAGATATCAGCATCTTAAAACATGTTTTTCACACATTCTGGAAAATTCCATAATCTCTCTCCGCTATAAGGATTTATATGCAAAAATTGGATTGGTAGATAAAAAACAAGATAGAAGAATAAAAATCACTGTTGAAGATAAGATTATTAATCAAATTCCGTATATACGGATAGAAATTTATGATTCGGGAATAGGAATTGACCGTGATGAAATCCGGAACGTGAAAAAGCCTTTCCACACAAATTGGCCAACTGTTGATGATGTTATTGATCTAGCACAGACATTAGGAAAACCACTTAAAATGAAGAATAAAGAACTCGTCGAGGAGTTTTGCACAGAAGGATTCAAACACAAACTCAAGGATAAAAATTTCTGTGTAGGGATGGGATTAACAATTGCAACATTGATAGTAAAGGCTCATTCAGGAAATATTTATGCAAAATCCACACAGTTAAAAGGAATTTCTTTTATCATGGATTTTAAACAAGCTTAACTACCAAGGAGAAGTAGTATTTGAAATAAGATTTAAAAGATAAAATCGACGAAAATCCCTCAACAAACAAATTAGGTGTTACAAATTTCAAACAATGAACAAGCAAGAATATTAGTAATCGATGATGAAAAATCAATCCGGGTTACTTTGAAGAAAATCTTAGAACGAGAAGACTTCATAGTAGAAACAGCTCGAGATTTCCAAAGTGTAAAGACCGTATTAAATGCAGAGAATCCTAATTTTGATTTGTTACTTGTTGATTTAGTTTTACCAAAAACCAATGGAATCGATATTGTAAAACACTTCAATGAAAAATATGATTTTGATATTCCCGTTATATTTTTAACTGGAGAACCGAATTTGGATTCAGCAATCAATGCTTTACGGTTAGGTGCATACGATTATATCGAAAAACCTATCCAAAAAGCTAAACTTCTTGAAGTTATTAACTACGCTTTGAAAAGAAAGAAAAGCGAAGAAAATATGCAAGATCGCCGAATGGCTCATAAAATGGAGCAAAAAATGAGAGGCTTGGAGAAGGGTCTTCAATCGGGAATCATTACTAGCTTTACTGCTAAAGTTACAGCTATTCGAGCAAAAATTGATGAAATCAAAAAAGGAAAAGCTGGTAAGCTTCCAGCTCCTTTGTCTATTGAGATTACGGAACTAGATAAATTAGTCAACGATCTTGAATTGGAAATAAAGAAGAGTAATCACCTTGGAAAATTCATTCGTGATTTTACAAAAAAGACATAACCTCCTACTTTTTATCAAATGGAAGAAAAATTCAAATACTGAAACAATCCATATTTTATTAAATTACTTAGCGAGTGGGCACAATGAGTGACGAAATTATAAATGAGATTGCACAATCTCTAAAAAAGATTAAGGGAATCCACGGTTCTGCAATTATAGAAAAATATGGCGAGATAACGGGTTTTGCACTTCCTGGGTGGGTAGATCCAGAAGGTGTTAGTGCTATGGTGGCACTGATTTTGAAGGCGAGTGAACGTGCAACAAAAGAATTAGATCAAGGTGAGTTAGTGACTGCAACCCTTGAGAATGAAAAAGGAAAATTAGTGTTCACTCCAATTGGGGATAAAGTTATAGTTATAATTACAACAAAAGAAGCCCAATTAGGTTTGATTACGCTTAAATTAGAAGCAGCACGTCAAAAATTAAAAGGAACTTAAGTTTCTTTACTTTGTTTTATTTTATTTTTTAAAAGAAGGTTCCGATCCAGTTAAATAACTGTACAACTCCAAAACACATCATTGTTGAGGAAATTAAGAAGAAAACAAACACTAGTACTGCTTCATATGGGTTACTCACATATACTGTCACAGAAACACGATGATTCGTTTCGCGTTCAATTATTTCTTGTTCCTTTGACACTTTCGATATATGGTCAGGATTAGTTAAATACACTCCCACAAAACCAAATATCATCAATCCAAAACCCAAAATTCCTGCCCAATGAATTGCATGCATAATCGCTGGATAATTCAAGGTAATGATTCCGAAAATAAAGATACAACATCCAGATACCAATATAGCCAAAAAAATGAATCGTTGGACAGATTCATATTCTTTTTGAACGTCGTTCATGATTTATACAAATTAAATGACTACGTAGCTATTTATGTCTTACCACTTCTGTCATTAAATTTCAACTACTGAAAATTAGACAACACAAATAAAAATTTATGATACTTGAATTTCTATCCAGAAATTGACTGCACTCAGCGATTTTTAATAGGCAATTAGTAATAGCCATTTAAAGAAGTTAGCTTACCTATAAATACACATCCAATAGATCTCTAAGGTGAGTTTCTCAGTATTATAATCGAAAAAAGAGGGGAGTTGCAGGTATATGAAAAAAGAAGAAATTGTAGAAATCGTTAGGATATTAAAATCAGTGCGGAAAGATCCTTCGGAAATTGAGCGAAAAGAGAAATTTTCCTCACAACTAAACGCAGTAGAGTTCGCACTCCCAAAAAAAATTGAAGATGCAATTCCTTGCATTGCAGTAGATGGCTCCTATTGCTTTTTTTTTTCGTTTTTAGGCTCTGTAACTTGGATTGCTTTATTCCGTATTGCAATCACTGATTATAAAGTCTCAATTAAGGAAAATAAAATTCATTATATTCAGAATAACGCCCCTAAATATTATGATCACTTGAGTTTAATTAGCTTTGATCCAGATGTTTTGAAACATCAGTATCCAATATATCGAGAAATCGCAGAATTTTCCAAACGTTTCGATGAACGTAAAGCATCCTTGTTTGCAAGCAATTTACTCACATATTTAGAACAAAGAACTTTAAAGAAACTATCAGAGGAATGTTCCAACTGCATTTTGTTAAAGGATGGGGCATTGCTTTCATTCAAGGGAATTCCAAGGATTTCTATGCTGGAAGATATTATTGAAAAGTGTAAAGAAAATGATATCTCATTTGCTGGGATTTCAAAATCCACCAATATGCGTTCTTTCGAGCACGCATTGACTGATGATTATTATCTGAAGCGTTATTACGATAAAAAATATCCAAATTTAACTTATATACCTGTTTCAAAAGATTTTTTCAAAAAGCAAACGAAATATGATGTATGGGGAGATGTTCATCTAACTAAATTACACAGTTCAGCAACTAAATGGTTTAGGGTGGATGTTGGTACGAATGGGGGGAATGTAAATAATTTTTTCTCCGCACTTGCGCTGTATTCTCAAGTTCATCTTCTACCAGGATATCCTATCAGTTTAATTGAAGCTCATAAACTAGCAAAAAGTGTTAGAGATTTAAAAACAACCTATGAGTTAGAAATCATAGATTATTTGAAAGAAATTGGAGTTTCTCCAGAAGAACTCATATCAGGAGCTGTGGATGTTGAAGGCAACGAATATAATTCCTTCCATGGCATCCTAGATCAAATATCAAAATGAAAAATGATGATGCCATGGCAAAAAAAGAACTAAAAATAGAATTTGATGAGTTAAAACAACCAGATGGAAAAGAGAAAATAGGAGAAGTATGTAATGCAGATACTGAAAGTCGAATCTCTTTAAAAATCTTGGAAAGTCCTGATGATCTTAAACTAGGTCAACCCATTGTGGTAGATACAAAAAAATATCTCTATTATTGTATGATTGGGAGACTTTATTATCCGGTAAATGACACAGTGATGAAGTTTGCGAACACTGCATTGACCAATTTAATACCATCGACTCAAATTGAAGGAGTCAGAGGAAAAGAATTTTATGGGCTTGCAGATCTAAGCTGTTTAAAAATTATTACATTAAATGAAAATGGGGAAAAAATGGAAGATGAATTTCGTGAATTTGACACGATTCCCCCCGTTTTCTCAGACTGCCGAAATGTGACAGAGGAAGAAATTGATTTCATTTTCCAAAAATCTGAAAAAACTGAATCAATTGGAACACTTAGAGGATTTGATTTTGAAATTCCGATTGATTTTGAATCTCTTGTGAGAAAACCTTATGGGATTTTTGGACGTACGGGCATAGGCAAATCTATTCTTAACAAAATTATTTGTTTAAATATTTTAAAACAAAAATCTTCTCGATTGTTAATTTTTGATATGCAAGGAGAATATGGATTATTTTCACGAGCAGACGATCGATCCAGAGGATTGAAGTATTATTTTGATAATGATGTTCAGATTTATCGATTAGATAGAGATAAAGTAGTCGATGATGCGGAACCTTTTATTTTTTATAAAGAAAATATTACTCCTGGAGATATTATTGCAAGCACTCAAACTCTAAGTGAAGCTGCAAAAAATGTTTTAAGAATATTAGACAATGAAAAAGGAAACCAAGATTTACTGAGTTTTATTGATACTTATGATGACACTAGCAATGATAGAGTTCATGCTGCTTCATTAAACGCAATAAGAAACCGCGTAAGTCGATTTGATAATTACTCTTTCCTTATATCCTCTATTCCCAATAAAAAAGATAGTATTGAGAACATTTTCGAAAACATAAAAAACGGTAAGTCTATCATTATTGATTTTGGGGACTATGGTGTAGACTCGTTCCTTTATTATTTCATTGCTAATGCAATAACTCGTCGTCTATATGAGACCTACTCAAAACGAGAGGCAAAGAATGAAAAGAATCTTCCTCCATTAGTCGTTGTCTTAGAAGAAGCTCATAAATTTCTACAACCTGGAATTATCAACTATACAATTTTCGATAGGATTGCACGGGAAATGAGAAAATTCCAATTGACACTTGCATTTGTTGACCAAAGACCTTCTCAGATTGATGAGGAGGTAATGTCCCAAGTAGCCAATCGTTTTGTTATGCATCTAACTGATAAACGAGATATGGATACCACCGTGGGAACTCTTACAGATCCACAGCAATATAGGAACATAATTGCTGGACTGCTTAAAAGAGAATGTTTCGTTTATGGAGACGCAATAGCAGTACCTTCAATCATCAATATAAAAGATTATCATGACGAACAAGCAATCAAGTTATCCTTGGGTTTGGAAAAAACTCAAACAGAGGTAAAAAAAGAGATTGCTAAAGGCGATATGAGAAAACTATTCACAAAGAAAGAGTAGATATCAGTGACAAAACTATACTTTATTGGAGATACTCATTTCGGAAGGAAGTATTCCTATCTTCAAGATTACGAATTAAATATTTCCAAAAGAAATCTTGATGTAATCAACAATTGCGAGAAAATTGTTGAAGACGCTATTGCCAATAAAGCTGATCATGTCATTTTTTTAGGAGATGTGTATGATCGGAAAATAATTTCTCCAACCATTCGAAAAATTGTGAGAAAGCGTATTTTTGATCCTCTCTTAAATGCAAATATACCTGTTCTTATCATTGGAGGTAATCATGATTCTTCACGCAATCCAAGACGAGGTGTGGATCTAGAAGATCTCACAAGTTATCCAAATGTTGAAGTTGTGACAGATTACGAAGGTATAATAATTCCTTCGAGTGGGAGGAAAATTGGAATCCTCTGTTTGCCATTCATTCATTATGAAATATTACTCTCGTTAGCACAAAGAGAGGGATACCCAATTTCAGAAAAAGATCATACTCACGCAATTGCACAAACAATTGTAGAAACCTACATTAGAAATATGTGTGATAATGATCTAAAAGAATGTGATCATCGAATACTAATAGGGCATTATTATCTCAAAGGAAGTAAATTTCGAGAAACAACTAATCCCACCACAATAATTGGCGAGTTTCCTATAAATGAACAGATGATTCAAAAGAAATTTTTCGATCTAGTTATGTTTGGTCACGTTCATCTAAAACAAACATTATACAATGATGATCGGATTGTAGTTTTGGGTTCAACAGATAGAATTCACATGGGAGAGAGAGACTCAAAAAAATACTATGCTATCTACCAACCAGAAGAAAACAATCTAGAATTTAAAGAAATTGAATGCAGAAAATTGCTGAAAATCGAAATTGAGGTGCCTAAATCCACACAGAATGTAACCTCATATATTTTAGATAATGCTCCAAAACTAGATGATGTTAAAGATGCGGTTTGCCAAGTTTCTGTGAAATATACTAAAGCTAAACATGCATATATAGATAAAAATGCAATTGATGCATATTTTTCAGAATCGTTTTACACAACAGTTCAATATATTGAACAATCCGAAGATGATCTCCAGCATTTACGGGAAGCCAATTTATCACCTTCCAGTTTATTTGAAGATTTCTTAACCCAAAAGTATCATGACCATGAATACTATAAAGAATTATTGAATGTGGGTTATGAATTAATTGACGCTCAACTTAGAGTTACTAATGTAACTGAGAAAGGAGCACTCTCTATTCGTTCTATAAATGTCCAAAATTTCAACAAGTACGGTAAAGGTCCCAATAAAATCACTTTTGATAATGGCAGTTATGTAATTACTGGTCCTACTGGAACTGGAAAATCTACATTGCTTGATGCGATAACATTTGCGCTTTTCAAAAGAAGTGTAAGACGAGACGTGGGATTGACTATTGATGAGATCCTTTATGAAGGGGGATACGTAGAACTAGAGCTAGACATTGGTACAAATATCATTAAAGTGAAACGAAATCAAAAATCTCCCAAACTTCAGATTACGATAAACGATAAGAAACCTTTTCAAGGACTGAGCATTCCTGAGAAAGAACAGAAACTTGAAGAGATAATTGGATATGATTATGAAGGATTCATCTCTTCATTTTTTATTCGACAGCAGGAACTGCAAATCTTTTCCTCCCTTTCTTCTGCAGAACGTCAGAAACGCTTAGCTAAGTTATTTAAACTTAAGATTTTTCAAAGTATGGATAAAAATCTTAAGGAAAAAATTGACAAAGCTGAAAAATCTTATAACAATATGGAAGGGGCTATTACTGCTGATATTGAACGAATTTCTAAAATTTCTGAATTAAGAGATGAAGTAAAAAATGCACAAGAGGGATATAAACAAATCATTTCCTATATTGCAAACCAGAAAAATGTAGTAAAAGAAGTAAAAGAATCCCTCGAATCAATGAATGAAAAAATTATTGAATTTAACGCATTATCTGATAAAATAAAGGAAATGGAAAAAACGAATTCAGATAATGAGACGAACCTTAAAGATTATAAGAAAAAACAAGAGATTTATGAAAATGTAAAAACACAGATAAAAGATTTCAAAGATTTATCATCAGAATTAACAGAGCTACGAAAAACACAAGATGAAATTAAAGAAAAGAAATCGAAAAAAGAATTAATTGAATTACAAATAAAAAATGAAGATGAAGGGAAAAAACGTACAGAAAATCATTTTGAGACTCAGATATCAAAAATAACAAATGATTTGAGTAAATTACATTCTCGAATCAAATCCCTATCCTCTGATATGAATAAAGAACAAGCCTTCAACATATTAAAGAAAGTGGGATCTCTTTCAGAACGTCTCTCACGATTAAAATCTATTGAAATCCCAATGGCTAAAGAATATTCAGATACAGATAGAATCCAAAAATTCATGGATGAAATGTCAGAAACAGAGATTCAAGCTGAAAAGGTTGGTAAAGGACAAGACAAAATCACAAAAGACGTTTTCGTAACAGATGAAATAAATGAGAGAATAGAACAATACGAACAAGAACTAAAAGATATTCAAGAAAAAAAGAGTCTGGATCTTAAACGGTTTGAGGATAAGAAACAAATCCTTCAAAAACAAATAAAATCTCAAAAACTTAATGAAAATTTTGACGAGAAACTAAAGCCGATTTTGAATGAAATAAATGCTATCCAATCAAGACAAAGCGTAAAAGAAAATTTAGAAAAGCAATTAGCAAGTCTTCGAGATTTTACAGCGTTGATCGAGAAAACTGAGTCGGATATTAAGAGAACTCAACAATTTTTAGAAGAAAATAAAAAAAACCGAGATAAACTCAAGCCAATTTACAATGAATACCAATCAAAACAAGAACAGTTGACTAAAGATGAAAACGAGTTAAACGAGTTCGTTGGTACAAAAGAAGGAGTTAAAGTCAGGATAGAAATGTTAAAAAGAAATATTAAAGAACTCGAAGACTTGAAAAAGAAAATTGTAGCGGATAAAAAGATCTTAAGCTCTATGAAACGTGAAATTGACATTCATAAATTATTGAGAAAGAATATTTTCCATTTAGATGGAATTCCTAAATTTGCATTAGAAAAAATTTTACCTGCAATTTCAATCAGAGCATCTGCAATTTTAGGAGAACTGACAGACGGGCGTTTAAACAAAATCGCTTTCGTTCCACTGGGTGGTAAGGGGATTGGATTTGATATTCATGTTGATGATGGTGATTCTATTCGCGAAGCTAGTACATTTTCAGGCGGAGAAAAGACTCAGATCAATGCGGCCATCCGATTTGCAATTATGGAAAGAATTGATGAGATTCCTGATACAACGGGTGCAATATTCAGGAAATCTGATACGTTATTTATTGATGAAGGAGATTTAGGAACATTAGATGATGATTCCTCACGACAACTATTTGTAAATAAAATATTGGAAATGGGTTCACGATTTAAAAACATAATTCTTATCACTCATTTAGAGGATGTTGCAGAACAATTCCCAAATCGGATTAAGATTGGAAGAGATTCTAAGGGAAAATCTAAAGTAATGAATTAAAGTTTATTCTTGTTTTTTATATTCTGGGTGTTTGTACGCAACTAAATCCTTGAATACATTCATGAATAAGCATTCATCTCGAGGCATGAGCATCTCATCTTTCTCTATCAGGCGATCTGTAAATTGAACTGGTGCTCCACGAACTAAGACCACTGGAACTTGTTCATCAGCTTCACCCATTAATAATTCTGCCGCACTTACAATATCATCGGCTACAGCACGGGTTGTAATTTCAAGAACCCTTCCGAACAGATCTTTTCTCCCACGATTATCTTCAATCGGATTAAATCCTGAAACTGCGATTGCCACGCCTATAACTCCTCTCTTCATGGGTTGAACTCTAGAATCCGCAATAATTACTCCCAATTCTTTTAAACCTGTAGCTTTCTGGAAAGATTCTCTCATTTCTCTAACAGTGTCATTTAATTTTTCTGGGAATAGTGCAACCTTTGTTAATCCTCCTGAATTGGACTTATCTGCTCCTGCATTCGCAATTAGTACGCCATCTTTTTGGGTGAGTAAAACTGTTCGAACTCCCCCTAAAATAACATCTGCTTCCTCCAAAATAATTTGTACAAATCGAGGATCCATGAAATATTTCTCAGCGAGTTCTTTCGCTTTTTCACTTACATTTTTCACATCCTCAATATCAACGATGCGACCTTGGCAGGTTCCTACAACAGTTTCTGCAAAAACCAGAATATCATTCTCTTGTAAAACAAGATTGGCATGTTTTATTGATTCAAGGGTAATTTTAATTAAATCATCTTTTACATAAATGATCGGAGTTTTGATTGGATGTAATTCCATAAAAAAAATAAATCAAGGAAGTAAATATTGTTGTTCGTTTCTTATCATCCACATAGTACGGAGATGTCATGAGGTTATATATATAAGGGCATGAAACTCCAATTTCACGCCTTTTGAGATTAGTTCATTTTCTTTCTTGTGATCAAAACTAAAATCACTATAGTACTTATGGACAAACCAACGATTAATCCTATAGGGGCGCCTGGTATTGACCGCTTTCTACACGTATTGTCATAAAACTGATTTGTTCCTTCGGGATCATTAAAGATGAAGAAACAATCTTTATGATTTAAAATAAATTGAGTATCAAAAACAACATTATAGAATGAATCTTGAAGATATAACCCATGACCCCAATTTTCGATGAAAAGGCAGTATTCGATAGTGTTATTATTGGAGGATATTAGATTCATACCATTCTCTTCATTTTCCTTCAAGCCATTTTCGAATACAACCGTATTGTAAAGTGTATTATTGTGACAGTTTTCGAAGTTTATTCCATTGTATCTGTTTATAGACCCAGATGAGTCAATTATATGGGAATTAGTCACATTTTCAAATTGCATCCCAATGGAATTATTATAAAAATGACAATCATCTATGGTGACATATACACAATTATTGAGAAAAATTCCAATACTGTTACTGGATTGGTAAAATTCGCTAATATTTACATTCCGAATAATTAAATAACGATTAGTATTTGACAATTTGAATCCATTTTGAGCACCGTCTGATTTGATTTCTAAATTTTCAATAACATACGGATGAGTTATATTTCCAGAGGTACCGTTTCCAGAACAGAATGCATCTAATTCAGCATTTCCATCTATATTAATGCTTGGATGATAATCTGCTTGGGTGACTCCTTGAGCAGAAGGAATAGAAATTTGTAGTATCCATATCGAAACTAATAACGAAAATACAAAAATTAAGGATATTGTGATGTGCTTTCTATGCAACATTTCATCACATAATCATCATGAACTCCAAAAAAGGTTTTTGATTCCTTTATTATTTAATTGTATGAAGGGATTTAACTTCTCGACTCTTCATTAACACGTCAGAAATTAAGGTTCCAATCTTGTCAAGTTCTAATTGTTGACCTCGTAATTTATTAACTAACAAAGTTAGTTGTTTTTCAGTGCCAATGAGGATTACATTCTGAGATTTATCATATTTCTTGTTCTCAGTCGTTACTACACTCTTATGAATTGCAACATCCCCTCCGCGTGCAAGTAATTCCTGTTTTAATATCAATGCTTGCGGAACAGTTACGTTTTCTAACAGAATTAATTTAGTTATCATTTTCGAGTCCATGATACGGGCTCCAGCTGGAGTGACTCCCATTCTGCGAAGGAAAAATCGAGCTTCAATTGGTTCTCTAATACATGAGATAAATTCAGCAGTAATTCCATCAATTTCTGAAATTAACGGATTTTTTCGAATAGCACAAGCTAACTTTACCATTTCCTGCAACTCAGGTGTAACATCGTGTGTTCTAATGATGTGCGCACCATTATACACTGCAATAGTGGTAGCAGCTAGGGTACCTGACAATCTATCTGCAGGATCTCTTTTATTCAACACAGTTCCAATGAAGGATTTTCGTGATATCCCTACTAAAATTGGTTGTAAAAATACACGGAATCGTTCCAAATTATCTATTATTGCTAAGTCATATTCATATGTTTTTTCAGGGATCCATTTTCCAATTCCTGGATCTACAATGAGTTTGTTCAAATCATAATTACGTTTTTCTAAAGTTTCTACACTCTCAAATAAAGATTCCAAAATCGAATCTACCGAAAGGAGATCTCCAGGACGTTGATGTGATGCCATTAAAATTATTGGAATATCTTGATCAACGATAACGTCCATCATTTTTTCATCCATTTTTAACCCTGCGACATCATTAACGATTACTCGCAAATTAGCTTGCCGTAATTCCTTAATGCAATACTGGGCTATCTCAGAATATTGAGTATCAACTGATACTACAATATCTTTTGGGAGGATTTCACAAAGTGTGGAAATATAAGGTCTTAATCTCTCCAGCTCTTCTTCACGTGTTATCGCAATCACTCCAGGAGCAGTAGATCTCGAACCTACATCTAAAATCTTCACATTTTTTACGAGAAAATCATCTACGACCTTAGTAAAAATCTCTGGTTTGATCACACTTCCTTTGTAAAAGCTCTCAGGACTTATATTTAGGATACCTTGATAGATTGGTGGATTTTTATCTCCCACATGAAAATTTGGGAAAATCTCACGATCAATTATAACCATAATCAGAATAATTGGTGAAAGTAGTTAAAGATTTTTTGAAGTTGAACACTATGTCTCTAAAATGCTTCTACGCCGACAAAACATCTTTTTACCTCAAAACCATTAACGTAGAAGTTCATAATTTTGAGGTTAGTTATTTAAGTAGTACATTCTTATTATCTTATATAGGATAGCATCAAACTTGTTTAATTTTAGGATTTAAAATAGAAAATTATCTGATACAGTGGATATAATCGTAAAATTTTTGGATGAAAACCATGGTTGATACAAAGGAAAAAGGAGAAACTCAATATAAGACGACTCCTAGCAAAAGGAGTTATGATGCAAAGGATATCATAATTCTGAAGGGATTAGAGGGAGTTCGCAAAAGACCCGCGATGTATATTGGCAGTACGGGATCGGATGGTTGGCATCATCTCTTATGGGAAGTTGTTGACAATTCTATTGATGAAATTTTAGCGGGTGATTGTAGCTCCATTAATATTTCCTTAAATAAAGAAGGTAGTGTTACAATCGAGGATAATGGACGCGGAATTCCTACCGAAATGAATGAAGAATATAAAAAACCTTCTTTAGAGGTAATGATTTCTCATTTACATGCAGGTGGTAAATTCAAAAAAGATAGCTATAAGATTTCTGGAGGTCTTCACGGAGTAGGGCTTTCTGTAGTAGCAGCTCTTTCTGAGTGGATGTATGTGGAAGTATTTCGAAATGGAAAATACTACGTGCAGAAATTCGGAAAAGGAAAAACTCTATCCGAATTGAAAGAGTTACCCTATCAAGATTATCCGAAGACTTCTGCGTATCAACGAGCCGAACGATTGAATATTGCTAAGAAAGCTGAAGAAAACGGCATTTTAAATGGACATGCAGATGGAAATGGCAATGGTGATGAAGAAGAGGATATATATTTTCAATTCGAATTAGGTATTGGTGAAAGCACGCATGGAACTCGTATCACGTTTATTCCTGACATCTCTATATTTCCAGGTCTTGTTGAAGAAGAAAATGTATTTGATTTTGATCTAATTAATAATCGATTGCGTGAATTAGCTTATCTTAATCCAACTGTCGAGATTCAATTGTATGACGAAAATACTAAAAAATATGACTATCATTCGTACGAAGGGGGAACAAGCGAATTCGTTCAATATCTAAATAGCGGAAATAAAGTCTTATTTGATGACCCCATTTATATTCATAAATCTGAAGATGACATCGATGTCGAAATTGCCATACAATATAATTATACTTATCTTGAGCATATAATTTCATTTGTGAACAATGTGAGTACACCGGAAGGGGGTACTCACGTAACTGGTTTTAAATCCTCATTGACTAGAACAATAAATAATTATCTTACTAAATATCCAAGCAAGAAATTAAAAGGAGTATCTTTCTCGGGACCCGATGTACGAGAAGGGTTAACTGCTATAATTTCTGTAAAAGTTCCAGAACCTCAGTTTGAGGGTCAAACGAAGACAAAACTTGGAAACGACGATGTCCAAGGAATTGTAAGTAGTATTGTTACTGATGAATTAGGGAAATTTCTTGAAGAAAAACCTGGTAAATCTAAACTTATTATAGATAAATGCTTATTAGCTCAAAAAGCTCGAATTGCTTCAAAAAATGCTAGGGATTTAACGCGCAGAAAATCAGCGTTAGATGCGGGTAGATTACCTGGTAAACTTGCTGATTGTTCTTCAAAGAATGCGGAAGATTCAGAACTATTCATTGTCGAAGGACCTAGTGCTGGAGGCTCTGCAAAGCAAGGAAGAGATCGTGAGATTCAAGCAATTTTACCACTTCGAGGAAAAATCCTTAATGTGGAAAAAGCACGTCCGTTGAAAATTACTGAGAATGCAGAAATTCGGTCCATGATTTCTGCAATTGGTACCGGAATTTATACAAGTGAAGAATCCGGTTTCGACATTGAAAAATTACGCTATCACAAAATTATCATCATGTGTGATGCCGATATTGACGGAGCACACATTAAAACTCTCCTTCTCACCTTTTTTTTCCGGTATATGCGGCCACTTGTCGAACAAGGATATATATATGTTGCAGTTCCACCTCTTTACCTTGTGAAATATAAGAACACCAAAAAATACATTTATGAAGAGAAAAACTTGACACCTTATCTCAATGAACTGAAAGAAAAATATACTCTAAATGACACCGAGAGTATCAAAGTACAACGATTTAAGGGTTTAGGTGAAATGAATCCTGAAGAATTATGGGAAACAACAATGGATCCTGAAGTTCGCATACTTTTGAAAATTGGATACAACGATTTCACTGAAACTCATCAATTGTTTAATACACTAATGGGAGAAGAAGTACTACCAAGAAAGAAATTCATAATGGATCATTACAAGAATGTCCAAAACTTGGACATCTAACATGGAGGAGAGCTGAACGATGACTCAAACTACTGATAGTAACACACAGAAAAAAAAAGATACGGTAAAAGCCGAATCCATAAATGACCAGATGAGTCAAAGCTACTTAGATTATGCCTACAGTGTTATTATAGGACGTGCAATTCCTGATGTTCGGGATGGATTAAAACCCGTCCAACGTCGAATAATATACTCTATGTACGTAAATCGTTTCAATCACACCCAACCCTTTAAGAAATGCGCTCGAATCGTTGGTGACGTATTAGGAAAGTATCATCCCCATGGTGACGCGTCTGTTTACGATGCTCTCGTGCGTTTAGCGCAAGATTTCTCGTTACGATATCCATTAGTTGAAGGACAAGGAAATTTTGGTTCTATTGATGGAGATCCTCCTGCAGCAATGCGATATACAGAAGCTCGTATGAATGTTATTTCCAGTGAATTAGTTGAGGATATTGATAAGGATACAGTAGAGTTTGTTCCAAACTTTGATGAATCTCTAAAAGAACCCGTATATATGCCCTCAAAAATTCCTAATTTATTGATTAATGGATCAAGCGGAATTGCCGTGGGTATGAGTACAAACATGCCACCTTATAATCTTAGAGAAGTTGTTCACGGTATCACTGCGGTAATTGATAATCCACATATGTATCCCGAAGAATTATCTCAGTATATAAAAGGTCCTGATTTCCCAACGAAAGGAATAATTATGGGGAGAAAAGGCATTCGGAACATTATAAATTCAGGAAGAGGAAAAATAACCGTTCGTGGTAAAGTAGAAATCGATGATCGGCAAATAATTATATCCGAAATTCCCTATCAGGTGAACAAACTCAAACTTGTAGAGAATATCGCACATTTAATTAATAATAAGAAAATTCGCGGTGTATCAGATTTACGAGATGAATCAAACCGTGAAGGAATCCGAATTGTTTTAGATCTTAGAAAAGATTCAGATCCCAATGCAATAAAACATCAATTATTCATGATGACACGATTGCAATCTTCCTATAGTATACTCAATAGAGTTCTTGTAGATAATAATGGATTGCAACCGTCGGTACTCAATGTAATGGGTTTAATAAAAGCTCATATTGATAATAGAGAAAAGGTTATCATCCGAAGAACCGAATACGATTTAAATCAAGCAAAAAAACGATTGCATCTTGTTGAAGGTCTGTTAATAGCAATCGCTAACATTGATGAGGTAGTCCAAATCATTAAAACTGCCACAGATACCGTTGATGCTCGGGATAAACTGATGAGGAAATATCAACTTTCGGAAGAGCAGACAGATGCTATTCTCGAGATGCCATTACGAAGATTAACTGGACTGCAGACTCAAAAATTACAAGATGAAAAAACTACCCTTATCGAGAACATAAAGCGATACGAAGAAATTATCGCAGATAAAAAAGTTCGAATGCAAATTATTAAAGAGGAACTTGTCGAAATCGATAAAAAATATGGAGATGACCGGCAAACTGAAATTCTTGATATTCAAGAAGATGTTGAAGAACCCGAAGAAGAGCAATTGAAGGTAGTTCCTGAAGAAACTTGTGTGATAATCCTGACTGAGAACCAATATATAAAAAGAATGACATTGAAAACTTATCAAGCTCAGAATCGCGGTGGAAAGGGTAAGAAAGGTATTAATAAACGGGATGAAGATGTCATTCGGGATGTATTTGTGATTTCGAGTCATGACAAGGTTTTACTATTTACAAAGAAAGGACGAGTATATTCAAAATATGCTCATGAAATTCCCCTCATGAGTCGAACATCTCGTGGAAAAGCACTTGTAAACTTCGTGGGATTAAAATCAGATGAGCAGATTGTTCACATGGTACCTGTTGCAGATTTCGAACAAGAAGATTTCTTAGTTTTTGTAACCAAACGTGGTATAGTTAAAAGGACGAGTATTCGAGAGTTCAAAAACATACGAAAAACAGGTATTCTAGCCATCAGTCTACGAGAAAATGACGAATTGGTTAATGTAAAACTATCCGAAGAAGACTATTATATTTTAATCGCAACCGAAAACGGTTATGCCATTAAATTTTCCGATTTAGAGATTCGTCCCTTGAGTCGAAAGGCAATGGGAGTTCAAGGAATTCGGCTTCGGGAAGAAGACAATGTTGTAGATATGGTTATTGGAGATAATGATACTGATGTGATCACAATCACTAAAAATGGGTATGGAAAACGCTCAAAAGTTGAGTTATACCGAGAAACTCGTCGTGGGGGTAAAGGAGTAATTAACATCAAATTTCGAGATGACGATGATTGTGTTAACTCGGTTAAGGCTGCTACAAATGAAGATATTTTAATTGCAACTACAAATGGATTGATTATTCGAATGCCTTCTCTGAGTCTGCGTTCTCTAAGTAGAAGTGCAAAAGGAGTGAAAGTCATCGATTTATATGAAGATGATTTTGTTTCTAGTGTCGCTTTATGTGAACGTTCAGATGAAGATGAGGAAGAGGATACTGATGAAGGGGATTCTGTAGAGGAAGCTTCTGATGAAGAAGATTCAGAAGAGGAAGCTTCTGATGAAGAAGATTCAGAAGAGGATGAATTAGATAATGAAGATGAATCTCCAGATTTAGATGACCCAAAGGATTAATTTTTTTTTCCTCTGTTCACTAAGAATTTTTCGCTGCAGGAGGTAATTCTCTCTCATAACTTGTAGTATTTCTTCCTATTGGATGGAAACTAATTATTTGCTCAATTTATTAATGGAAAACTTAAAATCAAGATATTTTGGCTCTGCTTCCAGAAAAAAATTAAAAAATATAATGAAATCACTTCAAAAATCTAAATTAAAACACTAGTTGAATATAAAAATTCTATAGTACTTTTATGTAATCCGGGACTCATTTTTTTAATTCTTTTTCCCAGTTTTCTACCGAATGCTACGACAACCGTATAAAAACTACATCGTATTTATGGCAAAGAATATAGGAGAGCCTTCGATAATTAAAAATATAAGCACTAAATTTAAGCTTAAAATTAGCATTACATGCTATAAAAAAATAAAAAAGGAACTCGATCACACATGCCATCTAGACGCGGGGATAATTCATTAGTCTTCAAAATCGTCTTCTACGGTCCAACTATGGGAGGAAAAACAACTGCTCTCGAGTGGATTTACAAGAAAGAAGGCCTTGCGAGCGGGAAATTACAGAGTATCGCCGATCCGACTGGGAGAACACTTTTCTTTGATCGCGTTGTTGCACGCGTTTCAAATGTGGTCTTCCAATGTTTTACTGTAGCTGGGCAACGACGTCATAAATATCAAAGGAAGACTGTGATCAAGGGAGCCGACGCTATCATATTCGTCTGGGACTCCAGCCCCGATGTATGGGAAGAAAACATCTGGAGCTTTAAAGAACTGATGCAATTCTATGGTCCAAAATTGCTTCCAGGTGAAGACGGTCAGTCCGAAATTCCATTAGTTATGTGCGCTAACAAACGAGATATCCCAAATGTTACACCAGTCGAGAAAATTAAGGAGGTCTTAACCGCAGCTGGGTTAGGAAACACCTTGATTTATGAAACAATTGCGATTACAGGAGTCAACGTAAAGAGAGCGTTCGTTTATGGCGCAAGGGAAGCGGTACTGAAGCACTATTTGAAACTCAAAGGCTCGGGATCGGAACCAGCAGCAGCATAACTGCTCTTTAGAAAGGAATCGATATTTCCGACCTATTTTTCTTTTTATTCTTATCTAATCCACTTGTCTTTACGTTTTTGTTTTCGTTTCAACTTGCGTTCTTCTTTTTGTCGTTTTCGTTCTTCTTTTAACTGTTCTATTTCTTCTTCACTTAGTTCTTCTTCCTCTTCATCCCCCAATCCACCAAGACCAAAACTTGAATCCATTTATTTCACCTAAGATCAGAATTTTTACCTACTATTTAAGTGTAATCGACTTACAATTGCTGTTCTAAATCAATCTATGGTAATAATTTTGCAGAATCAGTATCCAAGTATATTTCTAGGGATTTATGCTTTTTCAAAATAGATGCGGGGACATCTGGAGAAATTGGCATACTTGGATGAAAGGAATCATGTACTGCTTGTTGTTTTCTTGCATCTGGGCAGATACAGATTAGAGTTTGTGATGCCATGATTTGTTTTACAGACATGGAAATCGCATAGGTTGGAACCTCATTTATTGACTTGAACCATCCTTCCCCTACTTGTTGATTCCTACACTTTTCATCTAATTTCACTACAATGTATGCTTCATCTGTTTCAAAATCTGCAGGAGGATCATTAAAAGCAATATGTCCATTTTCTCCAATACCGATGAATGCGACATCAATTGGCCTCTTATTCAATAATTCTCCTATTCTTTTACATTCTTCTAGAGAGCTTGGATTATCTCCTTGTATTAAATTTGTATTAGGATGTTTCACAATATTGATAAATCGATCTTTGAGATATTTACGTAAACTCGCTGGATGATCCTCCTTAATGCCAATATACTCGTCTAAGTGAAACATTTCTGTTTTCTCCCAAGGGATATCCATATCGGTTAAATGCTGTAAAAATTCGTATTGAGATACTCCTGTTGCCATTACAAATCGGGCAATTTTTTTTTCTCGAATATTAGAACATAAAGTTTCTACTGCTTTTTTTGCAGCTGCTCGACCCATTTCTGCTTTGTTCGAAAAAATATGAATATTCATATAAGAAAATCATTGACCAAGATGGTAATAAAATTAGATTTTTCACTTCGGTCTAATTATTGAAGTAAGAAATCATCTTCGATGTTCATTTCTTCTTTCATAATAAGATATCGAAACCGATTAATTGTGCGTTTTCGGATAATTCCCATGATTTTTCCATTGTTATTGATAATTCCATATCTTTCATGAGGAAAATCCTTGATATCTTCCCAAGCATCCAGTATATGTGTGTCCTGATATATCAAAGGGAAATTTTGGACAAATTCCGCAACTTCAAGGTCACTAGGATTTTTACCCTCTGAAATCAGTTTTAAAATTGATTTATCGTCCACAAATCCCACAATTTCATCTTCTTGAGTAATCACAATGGACCCAACATTCTCTTTAAGCATCAATTCTGCAAGATCTTTAAATGAAACCCCGATGTCTGTCTTAATTAAATTAGTTCGCGCAAAATCAATTATCTTGGGCATTATACAATCATGATTCTCCTTACACCTAAATAATTATATTCATCAGATGTATTGGTTCGATGAAATTTGAACTATTTCGAAGATCCAAATAAGCAGATAATATGGTGTTTGTAACCAGACATTAAGGAATCTTTCTTTTTGGAGAATCTGATAGCATCCTTCACAATTCTGGGCAGAGAATCGCAACAAATATAGTCTACGTTATATGAACTTATAGTTTTGATTTCATTCTCATTAATTATCCGTGTGAGTTTGTCTCGAATTTCTTTATCTGGTTCAATCTTTGGACATACTATAAGAATTACATTGTCCTTAACAATTTCTTTGAATGCACTAAATATCGCAGGAACGCAATCAGCAACGATAGCTAAACTTGCATTTTTGAATTGGGGGTGATTTTCTTTAACGATTTGCAGTTTTATGGGCCAATTTTGAATGAAAGGTTCTTTTTGTATTAATTTTGACATATTTTTCAAGGGTTCTCCGTGATATAAAATCGCCCCCACGGGGCAGTTTTGAATGCAATATCCTAATCCATCACAAAAATTTTTCTTAATAATTCGCGCTTTACCGTTAATTACTTTAAATCCACCATTCGGACAAGCTGTAACACATGATCCACACCCAATGCATTTTTGCAAATCAATGGAGATTTTTTCTTTTGAATTCGATTGATTGGAATTTGAATCCGGTGTTTCTATACCCACCATTACACATCCATATATTAAAAATGTAAAAAAATCTTTGTTATTATCGCTTATTTAGTCATATATTCGATAAAGTTTAATTTCAACATTTATTAAATCAAAATACCGAAAATAAACAAAAATTCAGTTCATCTTCTAAATCACAGATGAAAAGATTGGGATGGGTTAACTTGAAACATATATGGATTATTGATGATCTATCATCTACTGCAGTATTTTATAAAAACTATTCGGCAATGGATATTGACCAAGATTTAGTTTCGGGGCTATTAAGTGCTTTGCATAATTTCTCAGAAGTTGAATTAAAAGGGTCACATGGGATTGAAAGTATCGCTATGGGCGGTTTATCCTTTGTATATGTGGACAATAAAGAATACAATTTACTACTAATTGCTGCTGATGAAAAAAATACAGATCCTAAAACAATGAAATTCCGCTTGGAAAAACTTCTTGATGCGTTTATTCAGCTTTACGATTTAACACCTGAGCGGTGGGAAGAAATGTGGAATGGAAATGTGACAAAATTCGAGAAATTTTATGAAGTTACTGATGAATATATCAGTCAATGGCGCCAAGCAGAGAAAGTAATGTCAGCAGCAAATTCGTTAGACTTAATGGGTGTTGCTCAACAAATTCTTAATCTCTTTACAAATATTATTAAAAATGCTTTTACTTCAAAAAAAGAAAAAGAACTGCATTATCAAATCCTCAAAGCACTTACAGGATTATTAAAAAAACCCGAATACCGAAATGATACACAAATTCAAAAAATTGCATTCGATAGTGAATTTGAATGGAATATAATTACTTTAAATCCCGTAGAGGTAGATGCAATATTATTGGAACAGATTTTATTGCGTTTAATTAACGAAATCAAGAGTATTTTTTTGAAATATTTCAATACTCCTCTATGGTACGAGCAAATTAGCCAAGAAATATTTCCTTACTTGGTTTCTAGTTGGAGTCTATTGAGAAAACTTGATATCGACAAGAAAATAGTCGCAATTTTTCTTTCCACATAAATCCTCTTTTAATCCCCCAATGGCAAAGGGTTTTAATTTACCACTTATAAATTATTAGTACTATGATCTCAGATCAATTCGGATTGGATGATATTGATCGCAATATCATTACTCTTTTACAAAAACATCCAAACATAACGCACAGTGAGATTGCTAAACGTATTGGACGAAGTCAGCCTGCAGTGGGTTCTAGAATCCATAGATTAGAAGAAAAAGGAGTTATTTCTTCTCAATATGGGATTAATTTCAAAAATGCGGATATAATTCTTGCCAAAGTAGAACTATCAACTAAGGATCCCACTGAAATGATAGAGATGGGGAAATTTTGCCCATTTGTTGTCAATTGTATGCGTTTAAGCGGGGAAAATAATGTAATGCTCCTCTTGGCTTCTTCAGATATGAAAAAAATCGATACAGTCGTGGATTGTCACTTTCGAAATCATGAAAGTATCAAGAATGTAAAACTGGACATTATTACCGATTATGTAAAAGATTTTATTTTACCGATCGATTTTGAAATGGACGAACACGATCCGAATCCTATTGACGGGTGCGGAGACAATTGCAGTCGTAAGAAAGCATTAGCAGAGCTAGCTAAAAAAACTGCTAAATCTTAAATCAAACATTTTTCTATACTTTGTCGATTAATTTTCTTTTTAATTTTCGTTCTAAAATATTAAGACTTATAAAGTTGCGATCCAAATTTGAGTGTACAACTAGTAGACTTAAGAATTAGTTGATATATTAATAGATGATGATAGAAAATGATTCATGAATTAATTCATAAACCCGGGGAAGAAATGGCTAAAGAGAAGCATGTTCCCTATATAGAAGTTTTAGATGGCAAAGTTAAAGTATCCTGTGGAAAAGACATTATGCATCCAAGTACCAAGGAACATTATATCGTTTGGATGAAATTATACGGAATTGATAAAGATGGAAAATTCCGGGAATTGGGATCTCATTATCCTAAACCGGTTGATGAGCAACCAATTGCAGTATTTACTTTGGATGTTTCTAACCAAAAAGAGTTACATGCTTTGATCTTCTGTAATATACACGGACTTTGGGAAAATAAACTCGAATTATAAGTGTTTTTTTCTAATTTTTATTCATTTTTTCTTTTAGTTTTCAAAACTTAAGCAAATTGTAGATCTTTCCTTTAATTTCTAACCAACACTATTTTGTGTTCCTAAATATTCAAATACTTAAACATTTTTTTAAGTGAATTAAAATGACAGAAGAAAAACATGAACATGCACATGAACATAGAAAGCAAGTATGGGTAAATGCTCATAGTCCGAACGAGTGTGGTTGCCAAGACCCAGATGAGGAAATTATGGTATTAAATTATGAAATCCCTGGAGCTAAAAAGGACAAAATTCATCTCCATGTAGTTGAGAGTGGACTAAGATTAGTCGCTCCTCGAAAAGAAGGTGATTATGATTATGTAAGTACATATCATTTTAGCTGTCCTGCTGATCCTAAACGTGTAAAAGCGAAATATAACGATGGAGTCTTGGAAGTAGAAGTTCCTTACACATGTCCGAACCCATACAAAGATATACCACCAATCAAAATTGAGTAATACACAATTGGGTCAAAAAATTCCCTAGATAATAAACACAATAAAAATAAATCACTGGGAATCATTGAATAATTATTTAATTTTTTAATCTTTTTTTAAAAAAGCAAAAAAAAAGATATTATATTATAATTGCCCGTTTCTAAATTGTTCTACTTATTCTACTTCATAATATTAGAGGATGGTTTGAACGAGCATAGAAATCAATCGAATTGAGGAAGCTCGAAAAGTGTCTCGTGGGATTTTTGATTTTAAAAAAGCCTACGAAATTTCAAAAAAAATATTGAAAATAAAATAAACTAGCATTTTTATTGCATAATCATTCTTTATTCTTTTTTTTTTTTCCTTGCAATAATCTCTTTAGCATAGTCATAATATTCAAGAAATGAAAATATCTCAAATCCTGATGCTTCCATCATTTCCTGCAATACCAATTTTTCTACTTTGAGTTTTATCTTACCAGTTGATAAAGATCCGAAAATATAGGATTTCTCATATTCCATTCCTTTCCACATTGGATCAATTCCTTCTATACCTAATGGAGGAACCACATTTGCATCAGCATAGATTTTGTTTTCAGGAATTTTTTGGAGTGTAGTAGCAGAAATCATTTGAACTCCTGGAGCACCACATGTAAAAATCAAATTCTTATCTTCACATAAACCAATCCGCTGAAATTCATCCCCCATCATTTTAGGAATAATTTTGAGATTATAGGTACTATTAAGTTCATTAGCAGCTCTTTCTGCTCTTTCTTGAGTCCGGGAGCATAGAGTAGTCTTTGCCCCTGCTTTAGCACATAATACGGATACAGTTTGACCTACCATCCCAGTTCCCCCTAAGACAATAACCTTACATTCTTTAAGGGAATTTTTTTTTATTAAATTGAGATTTGCTTCCACTTGTGCTACCAAAGTTGCCCCTGTAGTATATCCTCCTCGAGGATCTATACACGTGGCTAGTTCGAATCCTGGTATCATGCTTTCTCTTGCAATATCAAGAATTCTTTTCAATTGAGCATGATTGGATCCATTTAAAAAAATTTTTGTGTCCTTTGCGCCTTTCTCACCTCGTGAAAACATAGCATCTTCAATTATCCTATTAATATTAGATTCTGATATTCCTCCGAGAGGTACTACAACATCATATCCTGCATCATAAGCTACATTAATATCAAATGGAGATGGTATTGGATCGGAATCCAATAAGTACAAAATCATTTTCTTATCAGACATAGTAAAAACTCGAGTAATTTTGTTTATAAACTTAAATGAATTTTCTTCATGAAAAAACCTAAAGTAATACTGCAACCCACGTGGTGTATAAATCAAGTATCCACCTATCAAAAATAAACTGAGTAATAAAACCAAGTAAAATACCCATGAGGCTACCGACAATTACATCACTAAGAAAATGTACCCCTAAATAAAGCCGAGAAATAAATATAAATGGCAATATAATGAGGAAAGGAATGAGAGACCAGAACCCAAAGGAATAATAGAAAAAGATTGATTCCATAAACCAGAAAAACATATGCCCTGAAGGAAATGACTGCTGAGCTTTAGATATATATGGTTCTCTATTCACAAACTTTTGTTGAGCAATTTCTTGTAGTTTTTCGTCTTGATAAGGACGTTTTCTTTTTATGATTATTTTAAGAGTGGAAATTGCTGAAAGAGACACTCCTACTCCAATAAACATCAAAATAGAGAGATTTTCAAGATTTTGATCAAAAATTATGCCTATAATAAAGAAAATCACGCTTAAAATCGCCCAAAATTGTATAGTTCCTAAAATTGATATTATCTTCAATATTGGTGTGAGTTTTGGATTTAGATTGTAAAACCATATTGCAGAAGAATAGTCAAGATCCAAGATCCATTGGAAAAATCTACTTCGTTGCGATGGACGGTTTTTTTTCATCATATCTTGTAACTCTGGAAACTTTTTTAAGTTTAAGCACATCAATAATGAAAAAAATCATGATTATTTATCTTCATTTGATAGAATTTTACTATCATCTTGAATTTGAGGATCATCGGGTCGTACAATAAGCACAATTAGAATAACACAAATTGCTAACACAACAAAAAATCCTATCCCACCGAATAAGAAGTATTTAATATAAGCAGGATAAAACATTGTTCCCAACATAAATAGAAATTCTCCCACAATCCAAACCATATAACTAATAAACAGTATATAGAGCTTTGTTATCAATGCAAATCCTTGAGTCACTGAACGGACTTTATCTTTCAATAACTGACTTTTATAGTTGTTTCTCATTTTTTTATATTCTCTTCTAAAAGAATTTAACCAGATGATATAAGCAGTGATCCCTGCTCCTAGCAAACTTAAGAAAGCTTCGGTGAATCTGAACGGATCCGAATAATTAATTGTCAAATGTAATATTAATTTGATTGAAATCAATGCAACATTCATAAAAAACAGATATAGAATCAAAATAAGCATTCCAAGTGCAAATTTATATGCGCTAGAGAGTTTACCTTCCTTAGCTGATATACCAATTCTCAAACGAACACGATGCATCATCAAAAAATGTCTTCGTAGCAAAGGAATGAGTCTCAACCACTTCATGTGCTCGTCTGGAATATCAATTGCAACTGCTAAAACCCCAAAGGTAAAAAATATTGGATAGGATACATATTGAGGGATTTTAATGAAAAGAGCTATCAAAAATCCGATTCCTAAAAATACCGCATAAGTAATGACGGAAATCACAATTGTCCGCAGTTTTTCATTAATTTTAATTGTCAATTTTTTTGACATTACGAACTTATTACTTTTTATTTCCTAAATAGGTTCTAAATCAGAGATTTATAATCGATAAGATTTGGTCCATACTTTTAGTTATATAATCTGGTTCATCGTCGAATTTCCGTCTACTGTGGTCTTTTCTTCTTAAGAGGATTGATTTAATTCCAGCATTTTTCCCAGCAGAAATATCGAATGGACTATCCCCAACTATGTAGACACGATCCTTTGAAAATTGAAATTTCTCGCTTAGAGTAGTTAAAGTTTCCAAGATTTTATTCGGATTAGGCTTAGTGTCCTCTTGATTGTCTCCTAATGCTAAAATTGTGTCGAAATATT
>JAEOUK010000563.1 GCA_016839385.1 Promethearchaeota archaeon | reverse complement strand
CCCCAACATTATGTCGGGGCCCTCTTTTTATTTTTACCGACCCCCGCCTTATTCCCCCGATTTTCTTCAATTTCAACTGTTTTCCTCTTACATTGTTTTTTTGTCATCTCAATTAAACTTCCATCTACCAGTATAAATTGAAGTAGGGGGCATAAAATTATAAACGAAAAAGCTCACAATTTATAAGAATTATAGCAGAAAAGTATTCTAAAAGCATTGAGAACCATAAATTTCTATTTTATCCAACATCACTATTAGAGAGTATTAAATTACCGAATTTCAGGATATGTTGTTTTTTAATAAATCAGAAAATATAAGAACTAATGCCCTAAATTTTAATTATGCGAACAAAAGTGACCTTAGATGGGATGTGGCACTTCCAAATTGATCCCGATGGCATCGGTAGAGACCAGCAATGGTTTTTAGAAGAGAATTTTCAATATTTAGAACCATTGTTCATCGGTGTTGTTCCAGGATGCTGGAATCACTATCATTCAGAACTTGAGGATTATCATGGTATTGGATGGTACTTCACAAATTTCGAAATTCCCGAAGTCTTATCAAAAAAGAAGATTATATTGCATTTTGAGGGAAATCACGGAAATGAGAAGGAAGGTGTGGAAATCTATTTAGATGGCAAGAAAATCCATACCCAGAAAGGGGCTTACTCTCCCTTCTTGTATGAACTATCAGGAATTTCACCCGAACACCCCCATTTTCTTGTAATTCGTATAGATGCTTTACAAAATGGAGGAATAAATCGGAGTGTTTTTCTTCAGTTTAGTGATTGGATCTATATAGATGATCACCATCTTAACCAAAAAATTGAATGGGTTAACCAAAAAACTGCCAAATCCGTTGAATTAACAATTAAATCCTTTCTTCGAAATGACACCAATACTGAGTGGAAAGGAAGAATTGAGTATAAGTTTTCACACCAGAAAGCAGTAATTTCTTCTATACAACGAGATTTTAACATTCAAAATAAGAATTCACGGCTTTTAACGACAGTTATTGTATAGGATTCCCCAAAATTATGGAGTGCTAGAAATCCGTACCTATATGAACTTCATGCGCGGGTTATCGATTCAGAAGAATACCTAATCGACGAAGAATTCACTTTAATTGGAATCAGGGAAATTTCATCTGCTGAGGAAAAATTGATCATTAACCAAGAAGAAATGACTTTGAATGGATTACACATTCAATACACTTCAGAAGATTTCGGATCGGCAATCCCAACCATAAAACTCATGAAGAAACTCGAATCCTTTAAGAAGGAAGGGATTAACTTATTATTTTTTGATCATTTACCCGATTCCCAATTCCTAGATTTGACAGACAAATATGGATTTCTTGTAATTGAAAGTGCTGATGACTTTGAAATTATTGACTCTCATGCAGAATCTCTCATTAAAACGATGATCTTCAGGGATCGGAATCATCCATCTGTGATTAGTTGGAGATATACTCGAGAGTTAGATTTAAGTCGCTCTATAAATGAGGAAATAGTTACAAAGTGGATTAAAAGTTTTGAAATGCGAACTCTATGAATTGGTGTAGAGATTTTAGTATAATATCTGGTCTCTGAATTACTTTAGTTCCATCTTTCTTTTTTTATGATATGAAGAAATCACCTAAAAAAAAGCAATTTGACTTTTCGATATTTATCAAAGATGATAAAATGATGAAACGTGTTGAAGAAATTAAACCAACTTCTCATAATCGAATGCATTTAACATATTTCATCTAGTTGATTTCTCTGATAACTCATGGATTAAGCTAGTTTTAAGTAAATCCATAATGAAATAAGGTTATGGCTAGAGATCTATCCGCAATTTCGATTAAGAATTTGACGGTAATCTATAACAAAGGAGAAAAAGAAGAAGTAACAGCTTTAGATAAATTAGATTTGCAGGTAAAATCAGGGGAACTCTACGGATTATTAGGACCCAACGGTGCAGGAAAAACAACTGCGATAAATGTGTTAAGCGGATTATTAAAACCAACTTCAGGTTCCGTAATAATTAATGGATATAATGTTAAAAACGAGTTAAATAAGGTTAAAAGTATTTTAGGAGTTTGTCCTCAGGAACCTGCAGTATTTCCTTATTTATCGGGAAGAAAGAATATAGAATTCTTTGGAAATTTATTTTGTGTGCCTAAAAATCAACTCAAATCACGGATAAATGAGTTGATTGAAAGTCTAAATATGCAAGATTTTATTGGTAGAAGGGCAAAGGGATATAGTGGTGGAATGATTCGCAAAATTAACACCGCTATTGCCTTAATTAACGATCCAGAAATAATTCTTTTAGATGAACCAACTGTCGCAATGGACCCTCAAAGTCGTCGAGCAGTATGGGGATTTATTAAAAAATTAAAAATTAAAGGAAAAACAATTATTCTCACAACCCATTACATGGAGGAGGCGAAAGAACTCAGCGAGCGGGTAGGCATTATCGATAACGGTAAAATTATTGAAGAAGGAAATCCAACGGTATTGATAAAAAACTATAAAGTCAATAGTCTTGAGGATGTTTTTATTCAGCTTACAGGTAGAAAAATCCGGAACGAGGTGTAAAAAATTGAAGATAAGTAGAATAAACGCTATCATTCGAAAAGAATTGGCAAGAATGTTAAAAGAACCTGCATATCTTTTTCTCATTGTAATTTTCCCATTAGTGTTAACAATAGCTTTTGGATTTTCTTTTGGTGGATTTTTTACATCTGAAGAAGTTTATACTGTTGCTGTTATCAATAATGACTCAGAAAGTATCTACCCTGAATGGAGTGGTTATTTTATTTCAAATTTATCGAAAAATGATATTTTAGACATTAAATTAGAATATGATGAGATTGCAGCATCAAATTCATTACAAAATGGAGATATATCTTCAATTTTAATCATTCCAGAGCAATTCGGCGAATCTATTGAAACTTATTTCTTAAATCCTGTAAATCCAGAGCTTTGGATCAATATTTCAATTGAAGCTCGTTATGATGCAGGTTCACTAGTAGTTGCTCAATTATTACCCCCCCTATTCCAAGAAGCACTAATGGATACCTTATTTGGTCCAGATACTACAAGTATTGAAACACCTTTCACCTTCGGAGAAGAATTGGTAGAAGCACGAAAAACTTCAATGTTTGATTTTATGGTTCCAGGGTTATTTGCATTTGCGAACATTTTCCTGATAATGACAATTGCAGAAGGTTTTGCGAAAGAAAAAGAATTGAAATTATTGACAAGGATGCGGCTAACTCCTGTCAAATCAAGTGAATTAATGTTGGGAATGACAATAAGTAACTTCGTTGCAGCAGTTGCGCAAAATATAATCGTTTTTGCTATAGCTTTTGCTATGGGATATCGACCATTAACGGGAATTGGGGGAATTTTAATGGCTTTATTGACACTCCTTGTATTTGCTTTAGGTTGTATAGGATGTGGTTTGATTTCAGGTGCAATATCAAAATCCTCTGGAATGGCTACTGGAATTTCTTTTGTCTTTATTCTGCCCTTAATGTTCCTAGGAACGTTCGTGACATTTGGAGCTCCAACAATTTTCAATAAATTAATGCCATCACATTATGTGACTGAAAGCTTAACATCTATATTTCTAAGAGGAGCAAATCCGTGGAGTACTCAAATTTTGGTGAATTTAGGTATTGTAACTGGATTCAGTATTGGATTTTTTGTTATTGGAGTTTTACTAATAGAATTTACAAAAAGTAAGAATAATCTTTGAAGATTTACGATTGCAGTTTACGATAATATTAATTTATATTTTTTCTAATCCTAATTGACTCCCCATATGCATCGAAAACTTGAATTTTGGATTATCACTAGTTCGGAAGATATAGCTTCAATGAATATCCGTAAACATTTACTAAATAACTATCCGTTTAGTAAAGTAGAAGATACATCAGATAAGTGGATAACTTGGGAAAATCAACCGTCATACATATTGGAGAAATCTAATTTAAAGCATGCTAATGTACGATTAGTTTTGACAAATTCTCCATTGGTTCTAATCGGGGATGAAATTCCGAAAAAAGAAATTTCTGAATTTATCGGAGCAGATATGGTCATTTTTGCTAGTCGACATAAGGCAAAAAGTGGAATGCCTGCTTTATTATGCCATTCAACAGGAAATTGGTCCGAAAATACCTCATTTGGAGGAAAACCAAAAACATTATGCCATACAAGTGGACGTTTATTGCGTTTAGCTTTCCAAAGCTTAATACATCAAAAGGAAAAAAAAGGTTTAGATTGGGCTGTAGATTTGGAAGTGAATCATCATGGACCCACACAGTTTGAATTTCCACTAATTTTCATGGAATTAGGAAGTGCCGAGGATAATTGGAGACATGAAAAAGGAGGAAAAGCAGTCGCAGATGCAATAATTGATACAGTTCAGATGTATCTTGAGGGTGTACCCATTGATTTTGCGCTACTTCCTGCTAATTATTCCCGGAAGGAATTATACGAGAATATCAAATCTAACGAATCAAAAATAGCAATTGG
>JAEOUK010000562.1 GCA_016839385.1 Promethearchaeota archaeon | reverse complement strand
TATCGAAACTGCATTAATCCTCGTGAAATGCTTTATTCTGACGATAAATACCACATTTACGAGAATTCTCGTTCTTTTTCGCAGTTTCAAACATCAATTTGTCTTCTTCATCAAAGTCTTCTTCGGTAACTTTTTCTGCATTTTTCTTTCGGTTCATATTATCATTATCACTTATTTTCCTTTTAATTGTATCCTCATCCATAGATATTTGGATACCACATATATAACCAAACCTTAATAGGAGTTTTATGGCTTTTTTATCATAGTTTTTCCATAGGAGTAGAACTATCAATGGCAAACAAAGTTGGGATTTTGAATGGCATTTTATTATTATTAATAAATATTCTCTCAGAAATACCACTAGGCATCTCTTTTACATTAGGAATCGCAAGTTTTACTGGTATACCATTGGAGCTAGCATCAGAGGGATCTACTTCTATATTTATATGGGGAACTAGTGATACTGGTTGGTGGATTAACTTAGGAATTATGGGAATTGCGGGATTGATTCTAGAAATATTCTTGGTAAGCTGCTGCATTCTTTCATTTATTGGTAGTTGGATAGATGCAGATAAAGGAAAAAAGATCTTAGGAGCAACCTTAGTGATTGAAGTAATCTGCTTTATATTTGTCTTAATAGACGTTCTCTTTATAGGTTCTCTTGGAATTACTATTTCCATATATCAGATATTTACAAATATTGGAATTGGAATGTATTTGATTCTGATTGTGATAATACTCCAGATTGTTGCGATAAAAATTCATAATAAAGACTTGTGACAGGAGATTTATTGATGAGTGAAAAAAAGAAATTTTTCCGTTTATTACCGTTACTCGGAGGATTAATCACCATAGTTATTTCATTTATTGCTGAAATTCCATTGGGGGGGTCTATTTCTTTATCATTCCATATCATGGAAAGTGAAGGAGTTTACATGTTTATTTGGGGAATGGTCGAAGATGGAGAAATATGGTCTAATTTTTCTTCTTTTTCAATAGATAATATAATTCCATTAATCTTATGGATTGCGTTGTTATTTTCTGGAATAAGTGGCCTAATTAGCGCTTCCTATAAAGAAAATCCACGTACTATTAAAAAACTCTTATTGATTGCTGGAATTACCATTTTAATCGAGTTTGCGTACTTCACGGTAATATTTTTCTTGAATTTTGGTACATCTACACTAGGTCTCGGATTCTATTGTATGATAGTAGTATTACTACTATATTTTCTATCTGCAGGATTAGTTACAGGGTATCAAAAAATTTAGAATGTACTAATTCTCAGTGTTTTTGTACTGAGAATATGCGGACCGAACTAATTCAATATAGTTTTCATTTATTTTGAAATGTGATGTGTTTCCAGGAATAATTCTTTTTAATAAGAAGGATTTTCCAATAGTATCTTCAAATGAACACATTAACATCCCAAAACCGACGACTCCTATAAAATCTCGTGTTTTTTTTGCAATACGGATAAGTTCAGCATCTGAATGCCATTGACCATCTAATAATTTAATTAAGACATCAATTTTGGTTTTATCACGAATGTTACGTAAACAATCTAATAAATGAACTTTATTTAACATCTCGGGCTCGGTTTCTGATTCTTGGTAGTAAACTGGATAGTCAAGTTTTTGTTGATATGATATTTGTTGAATTGGTGGAGAAGAATATTGAATCTGGGGAGGAGAAGATGTCACAATAGGTGGATTTAACTGAGATCGAGACCTATCAATTGATTGTCTGTTTTGTTGATTCCGCAGTTCTTTAAGCATTTGGGCTCGTAGATAATTACTTTTTTGTTCTAAAGATGGAGTTGGACTTGTTTTCCTCTCAATTGTATATCTAGGATAAATCGTATTAGTTTGCTGCTGATGATTATGCAATTCTGGAGGAACACTAGTTGGTTGTTGTTGGGGAATTTTCTTTGGTATAGAATATCTAGTATTGCTTATAGGTTCGATACGCTCAGTTGGTGGTGATTCTTGTTGATAATCCTTATATGTTGGTAATTTATCTCCTTGATTCATCTTCATTTGTTGATTTTTTCTAACAATATAATCTAAAGGTGTTTTTCGTTCGATTTTTATAGAATTTACTGATGCTCCATTTCGAGGAGAAATTTGTCTAGGTGGATATTGATTTTTAGGTAACAATGGTTTTTGTTCGACAATAGATCTTTTTGAGTCTTCAGAATCCATTTCTGACTCGTCATCTAAAGCATCCCAGAACTTATTGAAAGCAAG
>JAEOUK010000561.1 GCA_016839385.1 Promethearchaeota archaeon | reverse complement strand
CCTGAGAATGAGTTGATTGCGTTGTGGTAATATTCATAGTGATCTCACTTTTTAAGTTCTAGAGCGGATTTTCTGTGGTTGTATTTAAAGGCAAAAATGACTTGGGACAAGGAATTGTCCTACTTCTAAGGAAGAAATCAAGGCTGTATAGGGAAGACATTAGAAAAAGAGCAATAGATAATATTGAAAATAGGAACTTAATCGGATTTTCCTCTCTAATTTAACCATGGTCAAGTTTTAAGCAAAACTTTTTTTTCCCTCTATAAATGATCCATATCTTGATACCTTATGTTATTTCTTATGATAAAAGTAAGAAGTCCCGACCGATAGTTATTTTTCCTATGAACCCTACCTTCCTAGTAACGAAAGTAACTAGTGGGTGAAAATGAGAAAATCGCGGTTCTTCTTGCTTCTGATACTTGTAATTCTAATTTATGCTTATATCCCACAATTTGGACTTACAGAGTCAAAACCAAAAGCTTGGGAATATGATCTTCCTGATTTAGAATATATTTATGATATATGCGCAGTTTCCGATAATATTTATGGTATAGGTACCAAATATGACAATTATCAAAACCCAACTCCACAAGGAAATAACTTTTTACTCATTAAAATAACTAAAAGCGGCACGCACCAATGGACGCGCTTGTTGGAAAAAGAAGGGGACCAATGGGCAAACAGAATGGTATGTGATGGAAGTTTTCTCTATACTGTTGGAGATTCGTATTCCACTGGCTTTCGAGAGCTTTTCATCGTGAAATGGGATTTAGAGGGAAACGAAATATGGAATAAGTCAGTAGGGGAAATACCAGAATTTACGGCCATAGATTCAATCGTTGTAAATAATAATCGACTGTATATGTGTAATAACGCATTCAGTTCCAATGCAAATAATATTACAATCTTCTGTTTTTCCACAGACGGACTAATGATCTGGAATCGGACCCATTCAGAAGATTCCAGTGGAATATCGATGCCCCTTGGTCACACACTTTGTATACTTAATGATTATTTATACTTCTGTGGAGAATCTAATGCGGATAATCTTCTCCTAAAATGTGATTTAGATGGTAATCTCCTATGGAATCAGACGTGGGGAACTGTTGCTTTTGAAAAACTAATAGCAATTCAAACAGATCATCAAAATCTCTTTGTGACTGGTGCTTTGGACTCTAAAACTTATGTTGCCAAACTAAATTCGAGCGGTGAATTAATCTGGGAGAATGTCTACACTGAACGAGATGGCAATTATCCAGTATGTATCGACGTAGATGACTCGGATGAATTGGAAGTAATTGTAGGTGGATTAATTAAAAGGGGTCCAATGAGTTCTTCCTCGTTTTTAGTTAAGTGGAGTCATAATGGAGAATATAAACTTGCAGGGTCTTTTAATGGCAGAGAATGCCAGGATGTGATTATCGAAAATGCTACGATTTTTGCATGTGATAGTAAATCCATAGTGTTCCTCCTCGAGATTCCTCCATTTTGGACATATTATATTCCAGGATACAATATTGGAATTGTTTTCGTGGTGAGTTCCCTATGTCTTGTTGGAATTATGGTTAAAAGCAAAAAAATCGATCGAAGTAATATATTCTGCCGAAGATCTCATGTATTCCGTTGTGTAAACTAACCAGTAGTAAAACTAACCATCACATTGATATCACTCTGGTGGGAGAGTGATAAAAATTAGAGCATGGGGGATTGTTCATTTCAAGTCATTCACGATGTTGTTTCTATTCTAAATAAGTTAAAATGAAAAGAGAGTTGGGTTTAGCGATACTACTAGAAGGGTATAATATCGTGGGAAACCCTGGGAGTTTTGCACGCCGTCAATCTCGGTTACTTGGAGAGGTATCGGAGAAGTGTGCATGCAAAATTCCGTAGGTCTGAAGGAACGCTTTGATCCTTATAAGGTTGGACTGGGCAGGTTAAGTCGGAGATCTGATTGTAGAGAGTATAAGCAAGCAAAATAGCTTTATTAAGATCTATGAAGAAAATTCTATGAACGAGCAACAAAAAATCAATGGTTGATAACATATATTCAAAAAATTCCAAGAAAATAAAGAAAAGCTACAAGAAATGGGAGCTAAATATGGGAAAAAATCATGGGGAGATCATCCGCAAGAATGCCCAGAATGCGGAGAATCTTTGAAATTATTGTCAATGCGAAATGAAGGTTATAATGTGGGAGTATCTTTCATCAAAACTCCATTAATTTCTGGAGAACCTGAAACCATTTCTCATTATCTGTGTTTTGTTCACTGCAAAAATTGTAGATATCAGAAGAGAACCTTATGGTGTAGTGAAATTATTTAAAATAGTTATCTCTCCTATCAAGGTGTTTTTGAGGTATCCAATTTGCAAGACCAAAAAATTATCGAAAAAAAGTCAAAAGAAAGAGGAATCCTTTCTCTTATCAATAATCGTCTTTTATTTTTTATCAGGAACCTGAAACAATGTATTTTGCATAACAAGTTTCCAACTTCCGTCTTCTTTATGTAAAACACCACTTATACGAAAAGATAATTCTATCCCATTCGGATAAACACCAGTCGCTCTTAAAAAATACCACCCAACGGAGCCTTCACTAAAAGCTTGTATTTCGTTTATTTCGAACGAAGATGGTTTCATATCATTTAATTCTTCTCTAAGTTGAGTAATTATATTTTTATACCCTTTGATTGCAGGCAATTCCATGTACTTAGCTCCGGGACCAGATCCGTATACCATGACATTCGGATTTTTTGATATGTGTTGTTCCCAAAACCCGAAATTCCCTTGTACATCCGAATTCCCCGCCTCATAAACGAGATCTTTAATTTCTTGAGATTCTTCCATAAATTTCACTTCACTTCAATTACACTCTCCTTCAGACTTGAGAAAGTGCACCTTTCATATCTCCCGTAGAAATAAAAATTCATTGGATAAGTCAATGGATTCACTTTTTAAATAACTTATTCAATAACAAAAGTTTGTTGCGCATAGGAATCTTGGATCTTATTCGGATTAATTTGTTCAATAATCCGCATTATGGATGTCATTTTCTCCGTATCAGAGAGAAGATCATAAAATTTCAAGTAATCCTTTAGCGATGAAAGATATAATCCCTTTCGTTTCATCTGTTTGCCCCCATCCGTAACTGGATTTACTTCTATCATTAATTTTGGAGGTTGTTTATTTCGATAAGAGGGAACTTTGACAATGAAAATACCGGGAATATTCGTATTCATTTTTTCCCAATCCTCTCCTTCATTCAAGAATTTTGTAAGTTCAATATTATTCGACATGCAATAATTCACCAATCATAGTGGTTCGTATTCCTATTTAAATCCAAAAATACTAATTAAAAATCCCGCTAAGCAAAAAATACCTCCAATGCCCATGAAAATTATATTCCATAGCGGATCTTTATAGTGAATTCTGCCTTTAATTTCTCGATTTGGTAAAAAAAGATAGACTCCTGTGAATGTTAACGAATCTAGGAATACATGCAGAATCCATGAAATACAAAATACAATACTAATCATCAATATCCAGTACCAGTAAAACACCGCAGAAATTATAATTGATATCAATCCTGCAAAAAAAATTGGAGATAATAATGAATGAGTACCCCAGTTACGATGTTCAAACGCTCGAAAAATCGCAAAATCTAACCAATCATTAATCCCCCCAAGAATAAAGGATAGGATGGCAATTATCATCAGGAGTTGATACTCCATGAAAAAGGACAAGATAAAGACGGAAACTCCCATGCTTGTTATACTGTGAGTCAGTTTAATCATTATTCTTCGGACCTTGTGGTGTTCAAATTATGTAGCAAATCCATAATAACGGGATGTCGGTGGCGTTCTTTTGTGAGTAATGCAATAATTCGGATTCGTTCTCGAGGATAAAAATATTCTTCTAAAAAGTGAGTGAAGGAATTGGAATCGGATTTTTCAAAGCATCGTGTTTTAAAATGATTTATGAACTTCACACTCACCATACCGTTTTGGTGAATCCGCAATTGTACGGTATCATTCCGCTTTGGATTTTTGATTGTGATAGAGTGAATAATGAAGTTTGCAGGCATCGATCAACCCTTACCTTTTTTTCGAATTAATTCTAATAGTGCAGATTTGTATTGCTGTACGTGCGAAATATGCTGTTCTGAAATGCATAAAGATACGAATTCTTCACTTGATAAGGATTTTGAAATTGATTCAGGAATTTTTTCACATATAATAGGAGATTCAGACTCGGGAATGGGAGCTCCCACAAATTTTTCTACGAATTCTTGCAAATGTATCGATTCATGAGGAAGTTCTACGACTGCTTCCAGGAATTTGTCTTGTTCCATTTCTAAAAAATGTTCAAATGTAGGATCATCCATCCGTATTTTGTTTACTTTCATCAAATTTTTGACATGGTAACTGAGCATATCCAATAATACAGATTCTGGTATTTTGTCACTCCAAGATTTACTGCGTAATTCACAATACATTTCAATGGGTTGGTTGGGATAGTCAAAAAGCGTTGGATTTTTTTCTTCATTTGACCGTATGGCGTGGTTCAGAGTTTTGGTGAATTCTCCATCCACTCGACGCAAAACACTCATATATTCCTTACGAGCTGTCTCAATTCTTTCTTTAAGGTCTTGTTTTACATCATGTAATTGTTCTTGTAGGAGTAATTCTTGATCATCTATAACAGAAATCTCCGGTGTTGGATTCACGTTCGAAGTAACAGGAAACCCATGTGAAGTCGGTTCTACAATCCCAAATTCTTCTTCAACTGAGCAAAAATGCTGAATTCCTTGATCTGAGCCATCTTGTATTTCCGATTGTCCTGTTTGGGTGATGACTCCGTTCTCTGAGACTTTGATATCCATCCCAAAATACACTTTAAATAGTGTTTCAATTTGGGGGATGCTTTTTTTTAATTGTTCAGGTCCCATTTGG